>JAUSGH010000003.1 GCA_030649055.1 bacterium
TGGATTTTGGATATGAAAAAAGCCACGCAATTGGTTTCAAGCGACAACTTTTTTGAAATTCGCGACTATTTCAAAAAAGTTGGAACGAACCTACAATTGCGAGACAAATCCGTCTCCGTCTCATTTTGCCCGCCCACCGAATTCGCCTTTGCTTGCAAGACAGATTCGGATTTCGCCCACCCCCTTCTCCTCACCGCGCGCAAGCGCGCGGGGGAATTTTCCGACCAAGTTATGAATTGTGCGCCTGTGAGGAATCGAACCTCAATCTCATCCTTCGCAGGGATGCGATCTATCCGTTGAACTACAGGCGCCTGTACGTATCGCAAGCACTAGAATTTCAGCCACCGCAACAGCTCGTCAATCAGCGATTCGTCGTACTCAAACTCGTCCAAATGGTTATGCAGCAACGCACGGACTTGCTCTATTTTTCCTCGCGGAATGGGAATCTTGATATACGGCGAAAAGCGGTGTCTGGAACGTAACAACATATTACCCCATTCGGAACCTGCTTGTCCACTCTCCTGCATCGCAAATCCCAGCAGCTCCGCCATAGGAACAAAACGGAATTGATTGGGCTTGATGCCGCTTGTAGCAATCGTAATAGTCACAACACCCGGCCTTGCGACGCCCCAATAAATAAACATGCCGGCGGCGATGATTAAAAACGCGGCGAACAAATAGTTTTGTTGCCAGAGCGCGATTGCGACAAAAATAATGGCGGCAATAACAACAAGATAATACCAACCGACTTCTTTTTGGTGATACTCAAACTCGTGCGCTTGCCAGGTGATTTCTTCCATAGGTTTATTATACATCCTTTACGCGCCGAATGTTTGACGCCAATCGATAAATCGCTTATCATAAACGCTAGTATTCGGACATCGCAAAGAATTGTCTTTGCGTTCATTGGACAAAGGAGCATGGCATGTTCGCGGCAACGAAAATTCGCTTCTGGCTTACCACTACGGCAGCGGCGCAACTCGCCGAAAAAAAAGGCGAGGGATACAACGTGCAGTGGGAGAACGGCGCGCCGTACATCAACGTGAATTCCGCCGGAGTCCACGGGGTCAGCCAGGAGAACATCGAGAAGATCTCTATGAGCGCGGAGATCGCAGACGGTGGGCTGCTTCGGGGGATGTACATAACGGAAGAGGAAGACGTACTGATGTTCGTCGACACGCTTCCAGACGGATCACAATCCATCGAAATCACGGGCCACAATCTCCCCGAGATGCTGTCATTCTACACCAGCATCCGCGCCGGAGCGCACCAGCCATATGACAACTGGGAGCTCTCGCGCGAAGAGCGGCTGGGCTCGACCGCGACCATCGCTCTCAACGACCTCATGAGAATCTTCCTCGAGGCGCTCGAGGAGAATGGCTGTGAGGTGCGAATCAAGAAGGGCGCGGACGAGCAACCGAAGGAAGCTGCGACTACCCCTGTCGCAACAACCGAGGACATCGCGCCGTCCGAGGAAATGGCAAAGGGACTGGAGGCGGAACCATCCGAGACGAAGCCGCCGGATCATCCGCGCAGTGCATGAGACGGAGGGTTGTAACCGCTTCGTCGGAGCGGAGAAGTTCGCATAACATACGCCGGCTCCGCGATGCGAGGCCGGCGTATCACATTTACGGAGGTGGCAATGATTACGCTGCGCATTTGGTTGCGATGGAATGCCAACGTTGCCCTACTGGAAGCGAAAGGGATGAAGGTAAACGAGGACAAGCACGGACGAAGAGTTGTTCACGTTACCCATCCGCACTGCTCTCCACTCATACATCAGCTTCCGAAAGAAGCAGTGGAAGAAGTGGAACTCCACGATTATGCCGTTGACGAGCCGGCAATCGCGGACGGAACGCGAACCTACGGCAACACATTACTTTGCGCGGTTACCGCAGAAGCAGAATGGTTTGATGGACGCATGCATTTCATCCAACACATCATCGCGCGCGGCCCGAACATCCGCGACACGATGGAACTCTACTTCATCGCCCTGCAAGCGAAAGAAGTCGCGACGTACACGCGCCAGCTCTCATAAGGGGCTGGCGCGATTCGTTTTTGTTGGCTATACTAAACGTTAGTTTGTCAGGCAACAATAAAAGGAGAGCGTCATGAATCTCTTCTTGAAGGTCCTTGCGGTGTGCTGGGGCCTCACCGAAGAACAGCTCAAGGAAATCACCGGCGAGGGGAAGCTCGACGACGCCGACGAATGCAAGACCGTGGAACTGAAGATTGGGCAGGTGTTCGGAAACGAAGACCAGAACACGACCAAGATCTCAGCCGTACACGTAGTGCTTGCGCTCAAGCGATTGGCGCCAGTCCTCCGCAAGGAAATTATTGACGCCATCATCGAGATTGGGAGGGCATTCCCGTCCCAAGAGACAAGTACCGCGGCGCAGGACGCCGAACTCCAGCGCGCCGTCGATGCCGCCGCAGGAGAAGGCATGGGCACCGCACGACCCAGCACGCAAGCAAAAGGCGCTACGCCAAGCGCCCGTCCGTGGACACCGGATGACAAGATCCCCAACTAAGACGGGCTTGCAAGCGCGCCCGAAGCATAACTGCCAGTTCCTCAATGAAGGAACTGGCAGTATATCATTCTCTTGATTTACCGGAAAAAAGCCTATAAGATAGAAACAATATCTGCGGGTATCGTATAGCGGCTATTATGCGACCTTGCCAAGGTCGAAATACGGGTTCGACTCCCGTTACCCGCTCACTCAATATAAAGACCGCCTCATGTAGAGGTGGTCTTTATATTATGCGAAGTAAGAGGGAGTCGAACCGAAGGCCGAAATTACGAAGTAATGAGGTCTCGACCGGAGGGAGAGGCGACTCCCGTTACCCGCTCAAATTAAAAAAATGATCTAGTAAGATCATTTTTTTAATTTTGTGCGTATTAGGAGCCGAACCAAGCCGCACTCAATATAAAAATAACCTGTCTAAATTCAGGTTATTTTTACTTCAATGAATAAAATAAATTATTAATTAAACAGCTTGAAAAACCAGCCAAGAAAGCTGAATCTAGATTCATTAGCGCTTATGAAATCACGTACTTTTGTATTCGCAGCCTTCAATGCATCTATCTTAGACTGCAATTCTGATTCAAGGGTAGGATTAGAAGTTCTTGTCTGAGCTTTTTCAAGTCTCCGTATGCCGTTTTCAGTGGTATTTAATTCGCTTCTCAAAGCGCCAAGATTTTTATAATCCGTTCCAATCAAAAAAGTAAGTAACCCATTGCGATTTTCTACTTTTCTCATAGCTTCTGAAACCCTATCGTCAGAATCATTTTGCTCTTTATTTACATCTTTTAATTCGTCTTTGGCACTCATAGCGTTCGTGCCATCTTCTGAATTACCCGCATTAAAATTAGCTCCAGTATTTCTAGATTCTGTTGTTGTCGTGGTGGTAGTGGTGGTGGTTGAATTTGTTGCCGCAAAAGCAACGGCGGTTAAAGCAAATAAGGGTATTAATGTTGATGCTATTATTTTTTTCATATTTAAAAATTTAAATTAATTATTTTGTTTATTCTCGACTTTTATAACTAACTACTATTAAGTATAGCATAATATCCTGCTAGTCTTCGGATTCAAATTCCAATTCGAGATTCATAGCAGCTTTTCCTTTTCAAAGGAAATAATGAATGGCGGTGCGGTGTAAACTAATTTACTGCACTTTTGGATAGCCTCGGTATATAAAACAGGTTCTAACGTCATCCACTAACTCGCTCCGAGTCAAACTCGGTCTCGAGCTTGAGGAGAGCCGAGTCTAACTCGGCTTTTCATTGAATATATAAAGTGCTAAAAATGCGAAGTTTGACTTCGCGAATACATGGAACGTTGTTACGTTTATATGCTCTTTTCGCTCAAAGATGGGCGCTGTTATACCAGCTTTACCACCAACCTTAAAGAACGGCTGCAACAACACGCCTGTGGCGAAGCAAAATCAACAAGAACAAGACTCCCGCTAAAGCTCATTCATTACGAATACTTTATTAGCAAAGAAGACGCTGAAGCGCGAGAGAAGTTTCTCAAAAGCGGTTTGGGACGAAAACAAATTCACCAAACGCTAAAACAAACTCTAAGAGACTACGAGGATTTGGAGACGCCAACAGGGCAGTGAGGTTCCCCTTACCCGCTCACTTCTAATCGCCTCATCGGCGATTTTTCTTATTTCAGCACCTTCACAAACTTCCTCGGACCCGCTTGCAACAGCCGTGGCTTTTGAACGCTGATTTGCGCCTCGGGATCGTGCATCCGCTCATCATCAATCCGCACACCGCCCTGCTCAACAAGCCGCCGCGCGGCGGTCTTACTTTTTGCGGCACCCGCCGCGACTAAAAGCTCAACGAGTGTCAGCGTTTCCGCGCCGACATGAACCTCCGGAATATCCGCCGGTTTTTCTTTCTTGGAAAACACGCGCACAAACTCTTCTCTTGCTTTGGCGCCCTCCCCTTTGCCGCAATACATATCAACAATAATTGCGCCGAGTGCCAGCTTCGCCTCGCGCGGATCTTCAACCTCGCGCTTCACGTCTGTGCAAAGTTCATAATACTGGTCAATCAACGCATCCGGCACGGACATAATTTTCCCGAACATTGCGTTTGCGTCCTCGGTAATGCCGATATAATTGCCAAGCGACTTAGACATCTTCTTCTCACCGTCCGTACCCACAAGCAGTGGAACAGTAATCACATCCTGCTCGGGCAACCCCATGTGCCTCTGCAAATCCCGCCCGGCAAGCATGTTGAATTTCTGGTCGGTGCCGCCAATCTCAATATCTGCTTTAACCTCAACCGAATCGTACGCCTGAAGCATGGGGTAGACCATTTCATGCGAGTATACCTCCACTCCTTCTTTGATGCGCTTCGCAAAATCATCGCGCTCCAAAATGCGCTGGGTGGTGAATCGCGATTCAAGCGAGAGGATAAAGTCCAATCTTTTATCGGCAAACCACTCGCTGTTGTGGCGAACCTCGGCACTATTGATATCCAAAACTTTTCCAACCTGCGCGAGATAAGTTTTTGCATTCGCGACAATTTCCGCATCGCTGAGCGACGGTCGCGTTTTTGACCGACCGGAAGGATCCCCGATTTTCGCGGTATAGTCGCCGATAATCAAGACAACTTTGTGGCCTAAATCCTGAAACTGTTTCAATTTTCGGAGCGCAACCGCATGACCCAAATGCAAATCCGGCGCCGTAGGATCCGCGCCAAACTTCACCCGCAACTGTTTGCCGGACATAAGCGCCGCCTCCAAATGCTCGCGCACGATCGCCTCCTCCACACCGCGTGAGAGTAATTGTTCAATTTTTGCCTTATCGGTCACCGTTTTCGTCATAACTGTATTCTAACGGCACGACAATAAAAAGAAAATAGGCGCAGACGCACCTATTTTCTTTTCTGCCACTAGTGGCTGTCCTATTTCTTCCCGTTGCTTTTCAGCACCTCGTCAATCAATCCGTACTCCTTCGCCTCAACTGGCGTCAGATGAAAGTCTCTGTCCGTGTCTTTTTCAATCTTCGCAAACGGCTGACCGGTGTGCTTTGCAAGAATCTGGTTGAGCTTCTCTCTGGTGCGCAAAATATGCTTTGCGGTAATTTCAATCTCTACCGCCTGGCCTTCCGCGCCGCCCATCACCTGATGGAGCATAATTTCCGCGTTCGGGAGCGCAATGCGCTTGCCCTTCTTGCCGGCACCAAGGAGCACCGCGCCCATAGATGCCGCCATACCTACGCAAATAGTGGAAACATCCGGCTTCACGTACTGCATGGTGTCATAAATCGCGAGTCCGGCAGAGACCGATCCTCCGGGGCTGTTGATATAAAGCTGAATATCTTTTTTCGGGTCCTCATGCTCCAAAAACAACAACTGAGCAATGATGGTATTCGCGACGCCGTCGTTAATCGGTCCACCTAAAAAGATGATGCGTTCCTTTAAAAGCCGCGAATAGATGTCATACGCGCGTTCGCCCATCGGTGACTTTTCAATAACCGTCGGAATGAGATATTCGTTGAATTCGTTTTTCATATTGTGTTATTGCGCTGACTCAAGAAATTGGAAAACTTTTTTGTTAAGGAGTACTCCATAAACATAATCGTAAAACTTGCCCGTTTCAAGCTGCCGGCTTTCGTACTGATGGAGCTTGGACTCCTCCTCAATCTCTTCTTTTGTCGGCTCCAGATGCTCGCCCTTCGCGATTGCATGCACCACAAGGTTTCCGGCAACGCGTGATTCCGCCGCCTTGCGAAGATCTTTGCGGACGTCTTCCGGTTTCTTTCCGCTTGCTTCGAGCGTCGACTTTAACTCCTCAAGCATGCCTTCAAGCGTCCGCTCCACAAACACCTCTGGCAAATCCACGACGGTTTTCGCGACGATTCCTTGAAGCATCGCCACCCGCCGAGCCTCGGCTTCCTTTTCTGCTTTTTCAGAACTCAATCCGTCACCGATGCTTTTCTTCAAGTCCGCGATTGTCGCGAAATTGCCGATGGTTTTCGCGAATTCGTCGTTCGCTTCAGGGATGGTCACCTCAAACACGCCATCCACGGTCACAGAAAAATCCAGCTTTTTGCCTTGCACGTCTTTGTTCCAATATGCATCAGGCGCGGTCAGAGAAAAATTAAGCTTCTCTCCTTCTTTGTGCCCGGCAATTTGGTCCTCAAACCCGGGAATAAACTTTCCCTCGCCAAGCGTGAATTGGTCATGTGCCGGCGCCGCATCGGCCGTAATCGGCTTCCCGTCAAACGACACCGTGTAGGCAATCGCAACGCTGTCCCCTTTCGCCGCGGCGCGGGTGACCCGGACTTGCGGCGCGCGCGACTTCCGCAGCCACTCAAACGATTTTTCAATCTCGTCGGCCTCGACGGCAACGTCTTTTTTCGCCGCCATCACTTTTTTTGCAATAGACCGATAGTCGCCAAGCGTCACTTCGGGAAAAATCGTGAGCTCCGCTTTGTATGAAAGTTTTCCGCTGTCTTCAAGCAGCTTATCGCCCGCGGTAATTTCCACCTTCGGCGTATCAATAAGCGTCCACTCGTGCTCCTCGCTGACCTCATGCATTGAGTGACGGACAGTTTCCTGTAACGCCGCCTCAAACACCTTGTCTTTATCAATTCCGGAATCAATCATTTGCTTCGGCGCCGTACCGGGACGAAAACCTTTCACTTGTACACCCGCCGCCGCGCGGCCATACTCGCGCTCCCAATAGGGCTTAAATACGTCGCTTCCAAGCGTCACTTCAAGCGCGATCCGCGAACCGGGCAACTTCTTAAATGAGGATTTAATCATGATTGGTATATACTAACAACATTTATAGAAAAGTTCAACCCCGCGCCGCATTACTTGCGAGGCGGGGTGAAAAACGGTTCGAGCGTGGCGTAATCCTCAAGCGACAGCGCGCCGCAGTCGCGGAGGAATTGCAGGCTCCGGAGGTATCTCGCGTCGTGCTTGTCTACAAGGTTTGTGTCGACATACCACGCGCGCCCGCCGAACGAACATCGTTCCAGCGCCCACGCAACCCACTCAGCGAAGTTTTCGTAGTAGTCCGTCGCTCCGTAGTCGGTGATGATGCCGTCGCGCGGAAAAGAACCGGAACGATCACCGTAAGCCTCTTTACTGATACTCCCCCAATCTGCGCGCTTCCACGCAGGCAATGCGTAAAAGAACGCGTGCGCCGCCTCATGCCAGACCGTCCACTTGTCGAGATAGTCCGGATAAACGCAGATGAAACGCGTCCACCAGCGGCAATGCCCGGCCTCCAGCACGTTACCGTACTTGTCCTTCGCGTAGCTCGGACAATCCGAAGTAATCCGAATCGTAGTCACGGTCGCTTGTGCCTGCGGACTCATACGATGGATAGCGGCAACAACCAGCGAACGTTCAGCGGGTGTGCCGAACTCAACAAACTTGCCTCGTTCAATCCGCTCCCACGAAACGCGCGGGGCGGTGCAACCCGCGACGGCAAACAAGACAGCAAAAAACCATAGCGCATTCGCTTTCATGACAAATCTCCTCAAGAACACCAGCACTACACATAAGTCTACGCCCGCGGCAATCCCAGTCAACACGCAAAAAACAATTTGCCCCCGCACCGGTAAAGATGCGGGGGCAAGACTCTATTTCACAGGAACTCCATTTACGCGCAGCGTAAACAGCGGTTCCAGCTCATCGTATTGCGCCTGACTGATTGCACCCCAGTCGCGAAGCACTTCCAAGTGCTTGAGATAGCTGGGATCCGTGACGTCAATCACGCGCATGTCCACGAATATTGAGCCCATCGGCTCATCGTGGAGGCGGCACATCGCCCAGCGCACCCATTCGGCAAAGTCCTCCCACGGATTTGTCGCCCCGTACCAGGTGAGAATGCCGTTCCGTGGAAAGTCTCCTTCCATGTCGCCGTACGCATTCATGCTGATTCTCGTCAACCTCTCCTGTTCCTCGGCAGACTGCGTCATCATGAGCGCGTGTCCGGACTCATGCCAGACATTACCATGAGAGACATAGGAAGGACGAACACAGATGTCGCGCGTCCCGGGATGAGTGTGCGCCGCTTCCCGCCAATTACCGTCCTTGTCCCGGGGTTTGTAATCGGGGCAGTCATTGGTGATTTGAATGGAGCGCACCGCCCGCTGCACTGGCTCTTCGAGCCAATTCATCGCCTCACGAGCGCGCTCACGCTGGTCGCGCGTGCCGCCATAAACGAACGAATCGTCCCAAGCGCCAAGACGGGGCGGCGCCGTCGTGCACCCGAACGGTGCCACGAACAACGTAAGAGTCGCCGCAACAAACACGGCACGCCTCAGAACATCGCTCACCATCGCTAAACCTCCCAAAGAATACCTGCGTAACTAAAAAATATAATAGCGCGAATGCACATGAAATACAAGGAGGCATCCCGTGAGACGCCTCCCTTGCTCCAACTTATCATTACTCCGCGAACAGCGGTTGCACGCGACGGAACTCTTCCTCTGTAAGCACGTCGTGAGCGCGGAAGAATGTAAGAATCGCGAGATATACCGGGTCTCTCCGATCAATCGAGGCGATGTCCGCTCTGCCGTACCCGGACCCGTATCCGCGAAGATAGTGCGTGAGCCACGTCACCCACTCCGCGTAATTCTCGCGCGGGTTCGTGCCGCCATAAGACGTAATCATGCCGCGTGAAGGATATGCTCCGGGAATGACGATGTTGATGCCTTCCCCATGAAAAAGGTCGTCATCAACAAACCCTTCCCATTGTTCTTGCGCCGCGCGCGAGAGCGTATGGAAATGTGTATGCGCGGGTTCGTGCCAGACAACCGCGCGCGTCACGCGCCCCTCCCGGACACAGATCGGTCCGCCCCGATGATGAAACCCGACGATAAACCGTGAGGTGAATCCGCTGCAATCGTTTGTGATGCGGATTTCCTCGGCGACTTCCCGCACCACTCTCGGAAGCTCACCGAGCGCCGCGCGCGCGAACTCGCGTTCCTCCGCAGTTCCTCCGGAAATGAGATCACCGAGCGCCGCCTCTGTGCGCGGCGGATGATTGGTACAGGATACGCAGATGCCGACGACAAACATCGCTGCACACAGCGTGATGTGTCTCATTCAAGTACTCCTCAAAAGGCCTCTCGCTTCAGTGTATGCCGGCCAAAGCTGAAGTCAATAATAAGCAAATCACCCTCCCGCCGGTTGAGGCAGTGAGGGTGAAGAGCGGTGCAAGCTTCGTGTATTCCTCCGGCGTGATGACTCCGAATTTGCGGAGTAGCTTCAGGTGCCGGATGTAGCGGGTATCCGACTTGTCGATTTTTTTCAGATTGACACTTGTGCGGCCGGTAGGAGTGCGATGCTGGTAGCACATCACGAACTCCACCCACTCGGCGAAGTCCTCGTGGGCATTTGTCGCGCCGTACGAGGTCAAAATCCCGTCGCGCGGGAACTCGCCTTCCATGTTCCCGTAGGCGTTTTTGCTGACGACCGCCCACTTGTTGTTCTCGCGCCATGACCGCGACATGAGGAGCGCATGCCCCGCCTCATGCCAAACGACGCGATCGTAAACGTAATCGGTGTGGATGCAGACATTCCGCGTCAAGTGGCAATGAGCGGACTCCTGCCAATCCCCGTCCTCATCCTTCGGATCGTAGGCCTCACAGGTGTCGTTGATGGTGACGGAAACCACAGCGTTCTGTGGCTTCTCCTCCAACAGCGCCAGCGCGTTGCGAACACTCTCCCGATCCCCGCTTATGCCGCCGGAGACAGGAATGTCGGCGAGAACCGTGGCGCGCTGCGCCGCCGGCGTATCCCCGAACGGCGAAGCAACAAGCAGAAAAAGCACCGCAACCAACGCGGCGCGCCGGAACATCTTGGACATCACTGTCCCTCCTGAAAGGAAATTTTACACTCTACTGATAAGTATACCAATAGATGTGGTAAATTCCGGATATAATCAAAAACCAGTCGCCTAAGGCGACTGGTTTTTGATTCATTCCACATACTCGTCTACACAAACAGCGGAGCAAGTACAAGCGACAGTGTCGCGAGTAATTTAATCAGCACGTGCAATGACGGACCTGCGGTGTCTTTGAACGGATCGCCAACCGTGTCGCCGGTGACCGCCGCTTTGTGCGCATCAGAGCCCTTGCCGCCGTAATTTCCTTCCTCAATCCACTTCTTCGCGTTGTCCCACGCGCCACCGGCGTTGTTCAGCGTTGTTGCAAGCAAGATACCGGCAATGGTCGCGACCATCAAAAACCCGGCTTCAGCTTCGGCTTTGAGGGTCAGACCCACGACAATCGGCATCACAATAACAAGTACACCCGGAAGTACCATTTCCTTTAACGCGCCGCGCGTCGTGATATCAATCGCGGTTGAATAATCCGGCTTCTCCGTGCCCTGCATAATGCCCGGGTGTTCGCGGAACTGCCGGCGTACTTCGTTGATGATGTAGTACGCAGCTTTGCCGACAGCTCTAATGTTGAGCGCCGAGAACAAGAATACTAACATTGCGCCAAGCATCGCGCCGACGAACACATCTACCTTTGCAAGATCAACAACTTCCAGACGCACCTCCGTAAGATACGCAGAGAACAGCAGGAACGCGGCAAGCGCGGCAGAACCGATGGCGTAGCCCTTTGTTAATGCCTTTGTGGTGTTGCCCGCCGTGTCCAGCTTATCCATCACTTTGCGGAAATCACCGGACTCGCCGGAGAGCTCCACAATACCCGCGCCATTGTCGGTGATGGGACCAAAGGTATCCATCGCAAGAATATACGCTGCAGTCGCGAGCATTCCCATAGTGGCCGCGGCCGTGCCATAAAGCCCGCCGCCGGGAATACCGGACTGTTCACCCAACCAATACGCGCCAAGCAACGCGGAAACAATCGCCACAACCGTCATGCCGGTTGACTCCAAACCGACGGAGAAGCCCATAATCACGTTCGTGCCGGAACCGGTCTTTGACGCATCAGCAATGGAAGAAACAGGCCGAAAACGCGACTCGGTGTAGTACTGCGTAATGTAGACAAATGCCAAGCTGGTCAAGATTCCCACCATGCCGGCGCCAAAGAACCACAAATACGACGCGCCCAAAAGCATTTTCGCCGTAAAGTAAAATGCGATTGCCGCGAGCACCAATGTTACATAGTATCCACGATTTAAGGCCGCCATCGGACTTTCATTTTCTTTTGCCTTCACCGCGAATATGCCGACAATCGTCGCGATTAAACCGAAGGCGCGAAGCACCAGCGGGAAAATAACACCGCCGACGCCAAAATATGGGAAGAGCGCCGCGCCAAGAATCATCGCGCCGATATTTTCCGCCGCGGTGGATTCAAAAAGGTCCGCGCCACGTCCGGCGCAGTCACCCACATTGTCACCAACGAGGTCCGCGATGACCGCAGGGTTCCTCGGGTCATCTTCCGGAATGCCCGCTTCAACCTTACCCACCAAATCCGCGCCCACATCAGCCGCTTTGGTGTAAATGCCTCCACCGAGTTGCGCGAAGAGCGCCACGAGCGACGCGCCAAAGCCATAGCCCACAAGCATCGTCGGAATCTTCACTAATTCGTATCCCAAATATTTATAAATAAGAAACAATCCGGAAATGCCGAGTAGCGACAAACTCACCACAATCAATCCGGTAATTGCTCCGCCCTTGAACGCCACCTGAAGCGCAGCGTTAAAACCGTTTTTAGAGGCAGCCGCCGAACGCACATTCGCAGTCGTAGACATCGCCATACCCACGATACCCGCGACGCCCGAAGAAACCGCGCCGAGCGTAAACGCCAGCAAGGTCTGCCAGCCCGTGGTCACATCCCCATTCACGGCGTAGATAGTAAAAAGGCCGAGTCCCAACGCGACCGAAATCCAGAAAATGGTCTTATATTGCCGCTTCACGAAAGCATTCGATCCTTCCTTAATAGCAGACGAAATCTTCTGCATGCTCTCCGATCCGGTCGGCTGACGCTTGATCCACACGATAAGATACGCGACGAAGATTAACGATAATACGGAAATACCGATTGGCAGGTACTCAATCATAATTTTTTAATAATTAATAATAACCTATTCTTCTTTTTTCTCTTCCGTCTTCGTGGGA
Source organism: bacterium (assembly GCA_030649055.1). Classification (NCBI taxonomy): domain Bacteria; species bacterium. The sequence goes on from JAUSGH010000003.1 coordinate 12,573, forward strand.
GCAGCTTCCCCGCTCACGCCTTCCGCAACGCCCCCGACGAGCGCCTCGTCCGGTTTTGCTTCCGAACGCACATCGATCTTCCAGCCCGTCAGTTTTGCCGCGAGCCGCACATTTTGTCCGCCTTTACCGATAGCCAAACTCAACTGGTCATCGGACACATACACGCGCGCCTCATGCCGGTCATTCACCTCCGCGCGTTGCGCTTTTGCGGGAGAGAGCGCGTTACCGACAAACGTCGCCGCATCTTCAGACCACTCAATGATATCCAATTTTTCCTGTCCAAGTTCATTAGAAAGCGCCATCACGCGTGTGCCGCGTTGGCCAACGCACGAACCCACCGGATCAACGCCTTGCGCTTTTGACGCAACAGCGACTTTAGTTCGGCTCCCCGGTTCCCGCGCGATGCCTTTAATCTCCACACTACCATCGGCAACTTCGGGAACTTCAATCGCGAACAACTTGCTGATAAATTTCGGATGCGCGCGCGAAAGAATAATGCCGGGAAGACGCGCGTCATCTTGCACCGCCAAGACGTAGAAACGGAGCCGCTCGCCGATGCGATAATGCTCATACGGAATCATCTCGGCTTGAAACATAACGCCGGTCGTGCGGCCCAAATCCACATATACATTACCGTGCTCCATGCGCTGAACGATACCGCTCACAATTTCACCTTCGCGATTCTGAAACTCCTTCAAAATCGAATCTCGCTCCGCTTCCCGCAAGCGCTGTAAAATAACCTGCTTCGCGGTTTGCGCGGCAATGCGGCCGAAGTCCTCGTGCGGCTCCAATGGAAACAACATTTCCTCGCCTAACTGGATGTCTTTGTTAATTTTCTTCGCCTCATCAATCAAAATGTGTCGGTCGGAATTATAGCGCGGAAGTTTTTCTTCTTCACCTTCCACGGGCATCTCTACCGGAACTTCGACGGCTTTTACCGCTGCGCCTCTTTCTTTTTTGACTTCGCTCGACTCCTCTAATTGCGCCTCATCGTACTTCGTCGTATCAACGGTTGTTTCATCAGCAACGATTTTCACCTGCCAAAACTTCAGGGCGCCGCTCTTGAAATCCAATTTCGCGCGGACAACTTCCCCGCGCTTTTCGTATTCCTTTTTATATGCCGCGGCGATGGACGATTCAATCGCCTCAATAACACGGGTGGCATCAATGCCTTTTTCCGTGGATACCTGTTCTACCGCCCTCGCTAAATTTTTTAGATCAATCATACGTGTAGTAATCACTAATATCGCGAATCGTTCGGCTTAATAACGCGAATAGAACGCGCCTGCCGGTATTCGCATTATTTTTAGATCCTCATTTGCGATATTCGTGAACGCTATAATTCGTAAAAAGGGGCGCTCACGCGACCCTCAATAGATTCAACGTAGCATATCAGGTTCTTTTCCGTCAATACAGCGAATACAAAATGAGATCGGGGTTCACGCGCGTGCGTGAACCCCGTCGTTCGCTTGGTCTACTCGCTTTCCGGCTCTGGCTCGTCCGCAGGAACGACCTCCTCGCAGCACTCGGCGACCGCGTCCACATCCTCGCAGTGGTCGGGATGAAAGGATCCGTTCATGAGAGCGCACTTCGGTGCTCGCGTCTTCACGGGAAAGCACGCGCTCGGAGTCGTGGAGTAGCGAGACTCCTGGAACCACGATCCCTCGCCGTTGAGACGCTTCCATGCGTTCCTTGTGATGTAGATCTCGGCCATCGGCTCCTCGTCTACCTGGTCCGAATCCGGAACGTAGCCTCCCCGAGGCATCCGCTTCTTCATCGCCATCTGACGTACCTCCAATGAACGACAAATCTGTGCTTATAGTATCAACTAAAGCGCCAAACAGTCAACATCGCCACCCTCCTCTGCATCACAACGCCATGCATAGTGTTGTGAGCGGGTTTGTCGGAGGCGATTCGGCATGGTGTCCCGCTTTTTTTGCGGGACCGAATCGCCGAGACATTGAGGCCTCGCGCGCGCTGGAGCGCGAGAGTCGGACCCGCGAACAATGCTATGCCGGGCGTTGTGTTACATCTACTCCTTCTCTCCGCTAGTCGCTTTCACAAACTCCATAATAAGACCTGTCAACTTCGGCTCTTTGCCCAACATATTCGTCCCATGACCCGCATGTTCATAGATATGCAAACGCTTTTCTACATCTTTAGGTATTGAAGAAAAAATCTTCTGGGTCTCGTCGCTATTGCTGTTGTCATCACGCGACGTCACAAAAAACATTCGCGCGGCCGGCTTCAATGCCTCCGCCGCCGGCAGCGTCATAATGCCGCGATAGTTTGAACCGGCAGAAAGCAGAATTGCCGTCTTGAAGTCCGGATGATCCGCGATGTACTTCAACGCCAAGTTTGCGCCGATGGAAGCACCCATGAGCACAACCCTATCCACCGCCACACCTTTCGCCAGCAAGTATTTCACCGCCGCGTCCACATCCAAAATACTTTTTTGATGCTCCTCATCAGTATATTTTGTATAGCCGTTCGGACCGCCTTCCGATTCGCCGTGGCCGCGCAAATCAATGGCGAGTGCGAGATATCCTTCACCGGCAAACCGGAGCGCCAGCTCATCCCAAGAATCTTTCACCGCCGGCATCATATGCAAAAAAACCACGCCTCCTTTGGGATCAGGAACATCGTAAAATGTCCCGGCGATATCAATGCCGTCCAGCGTCTTTATGGTCACTGCGACGGGTGTAATGTCCATACGGGTGCTACCGGAGCTCGTACGTCACGCTCACATTTACTCTAACCTCCTCACTCCCCGGCTCAATCGTCGGCGCGGGAGCGCCACCATCCGACTTCATTGCCATCGCCTCAAATGAACGAAGATAGATCGGGCCGCCTTGGGACCCTTCGCTAAAGGTGACCACGCGCCCGATACGGACGCCGTTCTGTCTTGCCATAGCTGCGGCTTTGGAGTACGCGCGATCAAACGCTTCTTCACGCGCCATCACCAGATATTTCTCCGGGTCTTCAACTTCAAAATTGACGCCTTGGATTTGATTAATGCCAAGAGATGGAAGCTGTCCCAGTATCGGCGATATTTTCGCAAAGTCGCGCAGCTGTACCGAAACGGTCTGCGTCAGTGTGTAGCCGGAAATGTAACTCGTACGCTTTTTTTCGTCATAATCATAACGCGGTGAAAGGTTGTACCCGGATGTTTTTATATCTTTCGCGTCAACATCCTGCGCTTTAATGAAAGCTATCGCGTCATTCATCTTCACCGTGTTGTCGCGCTGAATTACCTCCGGATCCTTGCCTTCAGAAACAACAGAAAAGGAAAGTTTTGCGATATCCGGTTCAGCAACAATTTTACCTTCCGCCGAAATAGTTATCGTTCGCGTGATGGGAAGCGAAGCGGTATAACGCCCGACGTAATACACCGCGCACCATGTGCCGAACACGATCGTGACAATAAGCGCGACGTCAATCAACACCCAGAAATAATTTTTTGCTTCCTTGATCATGTAATCCTTCGACAGGCTCAGGATATAAATATAATAGTTGGTGAGCTTGTCGAACCACAACGTAAAACATCAACGATCGGCGGCAATCCCAACGATTGCTTTAATTTCCTCCGGTTTCAAACTCGCGCCGCCAACGAGCGCTCCGCCAATTGTTTTTTCCTTTAAAAATCCTGCGGCGTTCGCGGCATTGACCGAACCGCCGTAGAGTACGGGAATCGGCACAGTGATGCCAAGCCGTTGAATCTCCTCTCCTATATATAGTACCATGTTTACCGCATTTTCCGGAGTATCGGCTGCGGCATTTTTGTTTGTGCTGATGGCCCAGATGGGCTCATATGCTATAACAATTGACATTTGACTATTAACATTTGACTGGCCCACTCGAGATAAACCGATGCGAAGCTCGCGGGCGACGACTTCTTTCGCCTGACCGGCATCATGTTCCTCGCGCGATTCGCCGACGCAGAGTACCGGAATAAGTCCGGCATCCACCGCCGTCTTCATTTTATTCGCAATCATCTCGTCGGTTTCACCGAGCCGCCGCCGATCGGAATGACCGACGATAACATACCGCGCACCAAGCGATGCAAGGTCATCCGAAACATCCTGCGCACCGAGCTCCGCGTTTTTCAACTCCTTCCCGACGACTTCCAAAAACGTGGGTGGCGGCGCAATCACAAGCCCCTCAATATCCGTTGCGCGCGCCAACGCAACCGCTTCTTCAACGGTCGCTGGGTGCATTTTCCAGTTAGCAATTATTAGCTTCATTAGATTATTAGCTCCGTTAGCTTGTTAGCGCGATCCATGCAGCTTTGTTGACCTCAATTATTCTCCATGATACCATGCGTACAGCTCTCGGACAAAGGAGGACACAATGAGTAACTGGCTGAAGGACACAGCGAAGGAATCGGTGCAACTGGGCAAGTACCTCTCTCTCGGTAGCGCGCTTTTCATTCCCATCCTCCTTACTTATTGGTACTTCACCAACAAGCCCGGGATACGCACGGAGGTGAATGAACAGCAACTCTTCGTCGTATGTCTCGCCGGTGTGATGGCCGTAGGCGCGATCCTTCTCACGATTCTGCACGACCTGCACTGGGAAGGGAGCCGCGCCAAGTACTGGCCGGTGCTTGTGTTCTACGGGAGCACCGTACTCGTGTGGACGGAAGGAGTCCACCTCGTTGCCATCATGCTCGGCGCAACGATGACGATCGCACTGCTCTGCATGAAGCTCGACGACTACCTCGCCGCAAGGGGCTGGGGCAGCAAATCCCAGCCACTCGAAAGTCCGGCACACGACGAACTGCCATAAACAGCACAACAAGCGAACCCGCCCCGAGTAGCCAACGGCTACAGGGGCGGCTTCATTTTTATATTTTTACTCATCGCGTACCAATCCTTACTCTACTAATACGCGGCCGCGTAATAGTAGAGTAACTGATCTATACCTAATAGATTCCGGGTCAAGCCCGGAATGACAAAAGGTGGTTTATGGCGACGCATCGGAAGACGCCGCGTGTATTTTCCGCAACATATTGGAGCGATGCGTGAAATTCACGAGTAAAGAAATCGCGAAGTCGGAACAATGGCGCTGTGTGAATCCCGAAGGCCGCCCCGACCGCGGTCGGGGCGAGACAGAGGTTGAGTTCGCCTTATTCCAAGAACCCATCTCAAAAATCCCTCCCAGGCGCGTTTGTAGCGATTTCCTCGAATCCGCTAGGCGCGAGGAGGAGGTTGTAACCTCTGGGTTACGCCGACGACGAGCAACGCCGCGGGGCGAGGAAATCGCACGAACCCTTCGGGATACGGCCAATTCCAGCGATTCCTTTGTCGCAACTCCCTCGGAGTATCCAGAGGATACACCTTCGGTCGTCGCTCCTCGGACTCGCTGGAATTGACTCGTATCGCGACGGGAGGGATTTTTGAGATGGGTTCCAACTTCGCGGTTTTTTACGAGAAAAATTTCCGCGAGCAGAAATCGTTGCGGAAAATACACGCGGCGACTTCAACTGCCGGGAGCCATCCTGTGCTCGTAGTACCACTGCAATACATCCTTCACAATCGGAATCGTGTTCAAACTCCCCTCTTTTGCGTCTTCAATAAGTACAAGGATCGCAAGCTCGGGATTTTCTGCCGGAGCGTAGCCAACAAAGAAGGCATTGGTTTTCGTGTTGTTCTGAATCTGCGCGCTGCCGGTTTTGCCCGCGACCGTCAATGGTAAATCAGCGAGTTTGTGCGCCGTGCCATAATCCTTTTGCACGGCGGCGTTCATTCCCTGCTGTACTTCGTGGATTTCCGAGACATATTCAGAAAAATCCAAAATGTCGCGCGGATGCGCAGACTCCACAATTTCGCCCTTCGCGTCACGAACAGTCTGCATAAGGTATGGCTGTTTCTCGTGTCCGCCCGCGCCGATAGCACCGATAAAGGAAAGCAGGCGCAGCGGCGTCACCATCATGTCACCCTGGCCGATGCTCACGTTGTACGTATCGCCCACTCTCCACGGCCTGCCGGTGCGCCGCTCGTGTTCTTCTGGTCCGTAAAAAATGCCGGATGCCTCTCCGGGTAAATCAACGCCGGTGCGGTCGGCAAAACCAAAGTCGCGCCAATACGATTCAATGCGCGCTACCCCCAATCCCTTCTTGTCACCAAAGCCACCGCCCAGCACATAAAAATAAATGTTACTGGAACGCGCGAGTGCCGAGTACAAATTCACCCAGCCGTGCGCCTTCCAGTCCAAAAACTTACTCGGATGCGCGGGATCATACGGATTCGCGAGCTCCAAAACGCCGGAAGAAAAAACGGATGTTGTGGGGTCAATCACGCCCTCGTGAAGTCCGGCAAGCGCCATCATCGGCTTGATGGTTGAACCCGGGCTATACACGCCGGAAACGGCGCGATTAAACAGCGGATGCGCCGCGTCGCGGAGTAAGCGACCCCGCGCGTCATTTTTCCCGGAAAGCGTAAAGAGGTTATCATCATAACTCGGCAAATTCACGAGCGATAAAATTTCTCCGGTTTTGGGATTGAGAATGATTCCGACGCCCGCGGTGCGTCCGAGCAGGCGTAAGCCATCACGCATACGACCGTAAAAATATTGCTGCAGTTCGCCGTCAATCGTTGTTTCCAGCGTATTGCCGGGCGTCGGCTCCATGCTCACGCGCTTTTCAAGCACGTTCCCTCGCACATCGCGCATGATGCGCTCATAGCCATCTTCGCCGCGAAGGAGTGTGTCATAAAACGCCTCAAGTCCGTCTTTGCCTTGAATGGTGCGGCCAATATCTCCGATGCCGGTGTAGCCCAGGAGGTGCGCGAAGGCGGGTCCGTAGAGGTAATTCCGGCGATAATCATTCGCGATCCCGACTGCCGGCTCATTTAATCCTTTAAGTGCGATCGCGGTTTCAACCGAAACGCCCTGCTCCAGAAGCAGTTGCGCGCTTCGCTCCAAGTCCGCTAGGCGCACAATATCGCCAATGTCACCCCGAAGCTCATCCGCGGACAATATACCGCGCAAACGTTCAATGAACGTAAGTCTCGCCTCCGGATCCTTTTTTAAAAATTCGGGAACATTCAAAAAAACACTGAAAATCGGTTCGTTGCTAACAAGCGGAAGACCGGTCCGATCCACAATCACTCCGCGTTGTGCCGGTAATACGGTCTCCTTGCTCGCGTTCCCCGCCGCGCGCGCAACATAAAAATCTCCGCGCGTGATGTTCAAATAACCGACACGGATAAACATGGCTGTAACGGCAAAAAATGCGACTGCGACAGCGCCGACAAAAACAGAGCGATGCAACGGCAACTCTAATGACGCAGGACTTCGGCCAAGCCCGTCGAACATCGCTTCTTCAAAATGCAAATCATCGTTTTTCATTAAAATTTTGTATAAGCATCGTGAAAAACAGCGAAACAAACGCTGTCGTAAGAAGCTCCGTGAGTAGCGCCGCGCGCGCGGAAAACATAACCCGATTCGTCAGCGCGTAAAATCCTGCAACCCCACCGGCAGAGAGCATCGGATTTAACAACGCCGGGTGCAGCGGCACAAATCGCCGGCCAAGAGAGACGAGGAACGCGACGAGCAACAGCGCAAGCGATGCGCCTTGAAGCACCGGGATGGTTTTGAGCATCGCCACGGCCGCGATCACCAAAAAACCAACCACCGACGCCGGCACGGCCATAAGCAGCGCCGGAAGTCCTGCCATAAAAAAGTTTATATTAGCGCCGAACACCGTGAACACATGCGACGATTGCGCGCCGATAGATATAAGGAACAGCGCCGAGAAAAGAATGGTGCGTAATGACGATTGAGGGCGCATATGATTATCGGACAACAAATACTGTCGTCAAATCATGCAAACTGTACGGCAGCGTCAGTGGCGCCTCCACAAACGCGGCACCCGGGTTTTCCCGCACCTCGGAAACGCTTCCCACAACAAGGCCATAAGGCAAATCGCGGCTTGTTGCGTATACCGGATCACCGACCGCGACGGGTTTCCCTTTCGCGATAAGCGTAATCACCGGCGTTGCTCCGCCACGTAAAAGACCGTTCGTCGCCGAAGAACCGATACGCACGGGAATGTCGTGCGTGAGGTCAAACACGGTCCGCGCTTCGCTCCAGTCGTTCTCCACGCGAATAACCTGCCCCAACAGAATTCCTTTCGCGGCGAGCACGGCCGCGCCTTCGCGGATTCCCGCGGAGGCACCAGAGGCAAGCGTCAGCACGGACTTATCATTCAGCGGATAGAGCGCGTAGACCTTCGCGGCGATGAGCGGCGCATCGCGGCGAGGAAAGTCATCCTTCCGCGCCAGAAGTTCCGCGCGCAAACTTTGGTTTTCCATCGCAAGGGCGCCAAACTCACGCGCGATATCAAGCCGCAAGAATGCACCTTTCACAAGAAGAAACGGCAATGCGAACACGCTTTTTACTTGTCCAACAAAAGAGTCGGACGCGCGAGCAAAAACACCGCCATAAAAAATAGACCCAAGGAAAAAGATAGTTGTGATGACAAAAAAGAGGTAGCGCATAAAACGAGAGAACCCATCTAAAAAATAGACCCCGACGCGATACGAGTCAATTCCGGCGAGTTCTAGGAGCGACGACGAAATCGTATCCACTGAGATACCTTGAGGAGGAGCGACAACGAAATCGCCGGAATTGGCCGTATCCCGGAGGGCTCTACAAGGTGATCTCCCGTGGCGTAAACGGATTGTGCAGAATCGCCATATATTTCTCAAAGTTTTCCACGGCAATGCCGGTCCCGCGCGCAACGCACGTCAGAGGGTCTTCCACAATCGTTGCCGCAACCTGTAAATCCTTGCTGATGTATTGGTCAATGCCGCGCAGCAAACTTCCGCCGCCGCAGAGATAAATACCACGCCGCAAAATATCCCCTGCAAGCTCCGGGGGGGTCACCTCAATCACCTCTTTGATGGACTCGGTGATAATCTTCAACGACTTACTGATTGCCGCGCGTGCTTGCGCGTCACGCACCACAACCTCATTCGGAAGTCCGGTTGCCAAATCTCTTCCTCGCACCGTCATCTCCATTTTCTGCTCCAAAGGAATTGCGGAGCCGATGGTGACCTTGAGTTCCTCCGCCGTCGGGTCGCCGATCGCGAGACGAAATTCATCACGCACAAAACGGATAAGATCTTCGTTCAGCCGGTCACCCGCGATTTTCAGACTTTTCGCGACAACCGTTCCGCCCATGGAAATAACGGCGATCTCTGTTGTGCCTCCGCCAATGTCCACAATCAAGTTCGCGGTCGGTTCATCCACCGGCAACCGGGCGCCCAAGGCAGCGGCAATGGATTCTTCGATAATAAACGCCTTGTGTATTCCGGCACCCACCACCGCGTCCTCAACGGATTTTCGTTCCACTTCAGTCAAGTTGCTCGGCGCGCCAACAACCGCGCGGCGGTAATGCCACAACTTTCTAGTGTCCACGGTACGCATAAAATGGCGGAGCATTTCTTGTGTTGTTTCAAAATCCGAGATAACGCCGTTGGTGAGCGGCCGCACTACATTCACGTGTGCCGGCGTGCGGCCAATCATCTTGCGCGCTTCATCGCCCGCGGCAACCACGGCGCCGGTTTTATTATTTATGGCAACCACCGACGGCTCATTCACCACAATGCCGCGCCCCGCGACGTATACAAGAGTATTCGCCGTGCCAAGGTCAATGCCGATATTTTTCGTGAAATAGTCTAAAAACTTCATAACATATTACGGTAATCCTTCGACGGTGCTCAGGAAATATTTATACGCTGAGCCTGTCGAAGCGCTACCATAGATGCAACAAGTTTCACCTTGCCGCTCGCGCGTTCCTTCACTTCAACTTTCTTCGCCGCGACGGTTTTTGCGCTCACGAGGCACCGCAACGGAACGCCGAGCAAATCCGCATCCGCGAATTTTTCTCCGGCGGAAACCTCGCGATCGTCAAAGAGCACCTCAACGCCGCGCTTTGTTAAATCCGCATACAGTTTTTTCGCCGCCGCACGCTCTTTCGCGCCGTCACCAAGAAGTACCAAATGCACGTCAAATGGAGCGATGGACTTCGGCCAAATAATACCGCGCTCATCGTGGCTCACTTCAACAACCGTCGCGACAATACGCGAAGGGCCGATGCCATACGAACCCATAACCACCGGCCGCGACACGCCGTCCTTATCCAAAAACTTTACGCCGAAGGCATCCGCGTAGCGCGTACCGAGCGGAAACACATTCGCAACCTCAATCGCATTGCCACTCAAAATTTTTCCTGCGCACTTCGGACACTTGCCGCTACCGGACATCATGTCGGGGCTCGCCACCTCTTTATTCTGCGCGTAGTGACATTTTTCACAATAATACACCGTGTCCTCGCCCGAAGGCGCGAGCACTTGAAACTCGTGCGTGTACTCTTTTGTGAAAGCGCCCCCCGCGGCTTCCGTAATGAGATACTTCAAACCGATGCGCTTCATAATTTTTTCATACGCTTTGATGACCGTCGCGTAATACGCATCCAAACCCGCTTTGTCGGCATGGAAACTGTAAAGGTCTTTCATCATAAACTCTCTGCCCCGAAGCAAACCATTTTTCGCGCGTGGTTCCGAACGGAACTTCGTCTGAATCTGGTACACCGCCTTCGGCAAATCTTTATATGATTGGATGAAATGCTGGGCGATTGCAGTGATGACCTCCTCGTGCGTCCAGCCCAAACCAAACTCTTCGCCGGCTTGCGTCTTCAATTTATAGATCACGTCAACATCCCAGCGCTTGGATTTCTCCCAATACTCTTTCGCAACCAGCGCATTCATAAGCAACTCCTCCGCGCCAATGGCGTTCATTTCTTCACGAACGATGTTGACCACCTTCTGCAACACGCGAAATCCCAACGGCAGAAACGTAAATACGCCCGCCGACATTTTGCGGATAAATCCCCCGCGCAAAAGATACTTCGCGTTCACCGCCTCCTCATCCTTCGGGAAGGTCTTTGTTGTTTTTGAAAAAAGTTGAGAGAATAACATCGCGGCACAAACGATTAAAATATTGCCTGAGCCTGTCGAAGGCCTTACCTAGTCCCTGCTCCGATTGTAGCAATATCAAAAAGAAAAGCAAATGAGATAAAGTGTCTGAAAAATGTAACAGCTCGCATCGGTATGAACCCGATGCGAGCCGTAACGCTGAACTTGTCCCGAGACCCTACCACAAGTTGTTGACTCGCATGTACTCGCCGATCTTCCTGCGGACCTCCGCGTTCTCCCCACGCACGGCGTTCCGCGTGAAGTTCTCCTTCGTGCTCTTGCCGGAATGGTTCAGAAGCTCCTGAATGAACAAATCGGTGACACGGTAGATGCTCCCACGACGCTCCAGAAGCCCGGCGGCGGCGAGGGCGCCCCACCAATCCTTACGCTGGGGAACCCGGAAGGTCACCCAGCGCCTCTCCTTCACGCACTTGCGGAGAATCTCCACGGCGACCAACTCGGGCTCAGTCTTCCCGAAGAGCGAGTTGAAAGAGATGCCACGATTCACAATAAACTGCGGCGTCACCTTCGTACGGTCCACCTTGGTCATGAGCGCGCTCATGATTCGTACCTCCACGAAGCCGGAGCAGCTTTGCGCCATCACCACGACAGCGCGTCAGCCATTCCGTGACTACGCAACATCTTAACAAATCTAGTACGTCATGTCAAGTGCGGTGAACCAGCGCGCCCCGCAGACACTCAAACTCCCACTCACGTTTGCCCTGATGCCTGCTTGGATCTCTCCATCAACACACTGCGCAGCTTTGCGGCGTTTTCGGCGCCAACGCCGTCAATGTGCGCCTGCATGCCGGAAGAAAAGCCCGCGGTTTCCAAATGCACGTCATAGAGGGCGAGCGACCGGTCAATGACATTAGAACAGTCGCACCACGTCCCTCGCCGTCACCATCACAATCAGCGCCAAAAGAATTGCAAAGCCGGTCGCATTCGCAATCATCTCAAACCGCGGAGAAAGGCGTGAACCTTTGATTTTTTCAAATACCAGAAACAGCAACCGCCCGCCGTCCAAGGCAGGGAACGGCATAATGTTTAACACTGCGAGGTTTAGTGAAATCGCGCCGATAAGCTGAAACAGAAACGCGAGTCCCAACGATCCGGTTTGTTGGGCAACGGAAAAAATGCCGACGGGCCCGACAAATCCTTCAAGCAACTTGCCCTGCGTGAACAACGACACGAGGATGCTCCACAGCCCCACAACAACCGACGCCATCATAATTGCCGACTGCACAAATCCTTCGCGGAGCGCGGCAAATAGCGGCAACGGCGCCGCTCCCGCCTCGGCAACAACGACGCCCAACACTCCTCCGCCACCGTTCGCCGGTTTTGGTGCCGCGCTAACTGCGATACGCCGCCCCTCGCGCACAATGTTTAACACGATGACTTCCTCAACATGCGCGCGGATGTAACTCGTGAAGGCGCTCCCTTCCGTAAAGCCGGTAATAAAATCTCCCGCAAGAAGTCCTGCTTCAGCGGCGCCAGAATCAGGCAGCACGCGGTCAACGAGCAACCCCCGCGGCGTACCGATAAAAAGCACTGCGGAAACAATCAGCCAACCGAGCACGACATTCATCGCAACTCCGGCCGCAATCACAACCAAGCGTTTCCACGCCGGCTGGGCAATAAAACTCCGCGCGTCATTCATGTCAGCCGTACCTGCCGTCTCGCCGTGCAAGCGCACAAATCCGCCAAGCGGCAAGAGATTGACGCTGTACATGGTCTCTCCTTTTATTTTTCCGAACAGCCGCGGCGGAAACCCAATGCCGAACTCATCTACGCGCACGCCGAACGCCTTTGCGCAAATAAAATGCCCGAACTCATGGGCGAGAATGAGCAATGCGATGCCGAGGATAGTTAAGAAAATAATCATGGCTCAAGATTTATTAGCTTCGTTAGCTTTTTAGCTTCATTAGAGGAAAGCCTGTTGCCTAACGAAGCTAACCATCTAATGAAGCTGACCGCCTATTCCTGAATCTCCTTCACCTTCGCCGCCAAATGCTCCTCAATGCTTTTATTCGCCTTATCCACCGCCTCCTGCGCTTTCTTTCTCAGCGCAAACTTTTCATTTTCCGAAATCGCTTTTTCCTTTTCGGCGCGCTCTATTTTTTTCATCTCCTCGTCGCGCGCTCCGCGGATGCTGATGCGATGTTCTTCACAAACTTTTTTCGCGAGCTTTTCTATTTCAGATCTTCGTTCGCCGGTCATCGCAGGCAGCGTGACCCGCACAATTGTTCCCTGCACCGCGACTGAAAGTCCCAAGTTCGCCGCCTCAATGCCTTTCGCAATTGCCGCGAGTGAATGCTGATCCCACGCGTTGACCAACAAGTCGCGCGGCGGAGCGATGGTGATGGACCCGAGCTGCTTCACCGACATGTGCGCGTCCATATACTCCACCGCGACATCTTCGATCATTTTCGGCGACGGACGATTGGTGCGCAACCCCGAAAGTTCATTCTTCAAATTCTCCCCGATACGTTTTAATTTTTCCTCAAAATCTTTGATGTCCATATATATGGATAGTAACGGATGATCGCCCGCGGCGCAATTTCAAAAATCCGCTATACTAAAAACAGTGATTGTTTGTAAGGAGTACTGCTGTGTTTGATTTGCCGTATGCAGCACCGACGCTCTGGCCGAAATTCGAGCATATGCTCGGCTCTTACACGCCGGCAGAAATGATCCAAGCCTGCCTCTGCCACACAGGCCTTGGCGCGTGGATCGCGGTGTTCGTCACCGTCGCCACCATCGTCATGCTCCGCTGGGCGTGGAAGCGCGCCGCACCGGTCGAGACGGTGATCGCGCTGACCGAGGAGGGGCGAACGCGCGAGTACTACGCGCAGTGCGTCAAACACGTCGCGATAATGGCGCTACTTGGCGGCCTCGCAGGAAACGCCGTGGATATTGACCACATCATCGCCAAACTCCTCTTCCCTTGGTATACCTGCGGAAGACTCTTGCACACGGCGGGGTTTCACATCGGCGCGTTCTTCCTCGTCGTTATCTACGCTCGGCTCGCGGCTTTCGTTATGGGAGGCGTGCTTGCGCACTTCCGCTGGTCGCCGATCGCAAGCATCGGCGACGGAATCATCGGCCTTGCGGCGCATGGATGGGACATAAAGGATCCACGATTCCTGTGGAAATTCACCACGTACTACACGTGGCGCACCGTCGCTGCGTGGGTAGTCGTGACACACGTCTTAGAGGACTACGCATGGAACTTGTTCTAGCGACTCGCGAGAGCCCGGTCTGCCTCGGCAGCCGGGCTCTTCACTTTTTAGAATCAAAGGGCGTGAAACGCCTACATTATCATCACTTCACCACCTCCCTAATACGACGCAGGAAGCGTAGGCGTGCTTTCGAGCGAGCATGTTGGAGCGATACTATACACGACTGATACATTCCGCCGCGCTATTCTTTTTCGTAACCTAAGTGCAGCCGAGTCAGAAAACCGTGAGTGAAGGGCGGATTTTTTGACCATGCACGAATGAGACGGAAAATCCTCCCGCCTGCGGGCGGGAGGAGGAACGCGAGCCTCGTTCGTGCATTCAAAAAATCAACCGCAGCGAACGGGCTTTCTCGAGGCGGAGCGGGTAAGAAAAAGAATGGAGCGGCGGAATGAGCCGGACCCGTGAACAATACTATGCAGGGCTTTCGCGAGGTGGATTCACGCATCCAACAACGTCTCCAACTGCAACTTCCTGTTCGTATTAAAATCCTGCATCTTCGCCCACCTCTCCGTCAGCCGCCCCATGAGCCGCACATGTTTCACCGGATCCTTGCGGCACTCTATCAACACATGCCGCACGAAATGCGCGAGTAGCTGTTCGACGCGCGAAAGCTCCTCGGCTTCCAGCACATCCGCAATAATAACTCTCCGCTCCGCGACAGCGCCCGCAACAAATTTCTTTGCCAACTGCGCCGCTGTTTTTTCGGCGCCCGAAAGCTCCTCCTCTCCCTCGCTCCCCACATATATTTTTTGGAAACGCGAAGCAAGTGGCGCCACAATTACCCTCGGGTCAAGCGCACTCATCAAAATTAGTCCGTGCTCCGGCGGCTCCTCAACGGTTTTCAAAAACGCGTGCTGCGCCTCGGTAGACAGCGCATCCGCGCCATTCACAAAAACCGTTTTCCGCGCCGCGCGCAGCGGTTTTTGCCACAAAAAAGTAATTGCCTCCCGCACACTTCCGATGCTGATAGTTCCGCCGTCACCGGCCCCAAATTCACGGCTATCAATACACAAGCCATCGCACGAGGTCTTTCCGCATTCAAGGAGCGCGATAATCGCGCGGCAGACATTAGCAATCGCGGTCGGCGATTCGCCCCAAAAAAGATACGCGTGGCCCAACCGCCCTTCCGCAATATGGACCTTAAAATCGCTTATTAAGGAGTGTGCGCTTGTAGACATCAAGGTGGTTCAAAATAAGTCCGGCGCCTTTGGCAACGCAGAATAACGGCTCCTCCGCGATATACGTTTCCACTCCGGTCATACGCTTAAAGAAGTCATCGATGCCACGCAAATGTCCGCCGCCGCCCGAAACGAGAATACCCTGCTCCATAATATCCGCCACAAGTTCCGGTGGAGTGCTATTAAACACATTCTGCACCGTAGTTGCGATTTCGATAAGCAACGGATTCAAACTTTCGGCGATTTCATTGGAATTCAGCACGATGTCGCGCGGCAATCCGTACACCAAGTCACGGCCGCGAATCTGATATTCCAATTTTTCCTTTGACGGCAGCGCCGCCCCGATTTGAATTTTCACCGCCTCCGCGGTTTGCTCACCGATGGAAAGCGAATACTTGCGTTTCACGTAATCAATGATGGCCTGGTCAAACTTATTTCCCGCGACTTTTAAGCTCGCCCACGACACAATGCCGCCGAGTGAAATCACCGCGACCTCGGAGGTACCACCGCCGATGTTGATAATCATATTGCCGGAGTGATGATTGATGGTGATACCCGCGCCTAAGGCGGCCAAAATCGGCTCTTTCACAATATAGACTTCTTTCGCTCCGGCCTCACGTCCGGCGTTGATCACCGCGCGACGCTCAACCGAAGACACGCCCGCGGGAACGGAAAGCACGACTTCCGGTTTGACGATATTAAATGAGCCTGTTGCTTTCGCGATAAAATACTTGAGCATCGCGCGCGTAATGTAGTAGTCGGCAATGACGCCGTCTTTCATCGGACGGTACGCGACAATATCATCCGGCGTGCGGCCAATCATATCTTTTGCTTCGCGGCCAACGGCAAGCACGGTATTATCCGGCACGCTCATCGCGACGATCGTCGGCTCATTGATGACAAACCCTTTGCCCGGCACAAACACGATGGTGTTCACCGTGCCGAGGTCAATACCTATTTTCCGTGTAAACATAGTTCAATAAAACAATAAAGCAATAAAGCAATAAAGCAAAGCGTTCGTTACCGTTCTATCCTTTGGTCCAGTCCACGTATTTCCGCCCAAAGCATCGCGCCAATTTCATCCGCAATGACAGCGCCGCGTTCGTAGTCTTTAGCAGAAATGTACTTTTCAACAAAAGCAAAATGAAGAAGGTACCGGGATTCTTTGAAAGAACCGAATGCTATTTCAAGAAAATTCAGACGTACGAGAGGTTTCCGCCGGGCATATCCCTCAATATAATTTAAAACAACAGAAAGGGTGGCACGCCGAAACTGCGACGTAACACCGAAAAGCTCTTCTCTAGGAAAGTTTTTTGTAATTGCGTAAACAAGGTGAGTATAGTCATCCATTTTACCTTTAAGTTTTTCCTGAAAATCATTCATCGTCTTGCATGATTGTTTTTGTATTTTTGTTTCGTTGTTTTGATGCTCTGATGCTTTATTGCTTCGTTGTTTTATTGCTTTTATGCCTTCCGCACAATGTCCGCGCCAAGCAGCCGCAACCTTTCCTCAATCCGTTCATACCCGCGGTCAATTTCTTCAATGCCGGAAATAACCGACTCGCCCGTGGCGGTCAATGCCGCGATGATGTGCGCGATGCCGCTCCGCAAATCACGCACCGTAACATTCGCCCCGTGAAGCGGCGTCGGCCCGTTGATCACCGCGCTGTGATTAAAACCTTTGCCATTAAACCGGCACGTCAGTTCACCGAGACACTTGGAAAAAACAGTGATGTACGCGCCCATGGCATTCAAGTCCGCGGTGTAACCAAAACGATCGTCATACACGGTTTCATGAATAATTGAGGCACCCATCGCCTGCGTCAAAAGCACCGCGAACGGCTGCTGCCAATCGGTCATAAATCCCGGGTGCGGATCGGTTTCAATTTCGGCGGCTTTAAGTTCGCTGGAGCGCCAAAAACGGATGCCACCATCTTTCACTTCATATTCCCCGCCGACCCTGCGCAACGTACTTAAAAATGTACTCAGGTGATCTTGCACCGCTCCGCGCACGAACACGTCACCATCGGTCGCAACCGCAAGGCACGCGAACGACACCGCTTCGTTCCGATCCGGAATCACGGCGTGAGTAACGCCGCGGAGTTTTTTGACGCCGTCAATATGAAACGCGCGATTGGCGCCAAGTTCAATGATGGCTCCCATTTTTTGGAGCATCTTCACCAGCTCCTTCACCTCCGGCTCACGCGCGGCATTATAAATGCTCGTTCTCCCCTCGGCCAGCACCGCCGCTAATATGATGTTCTCCGTCGCGCCGACCGATGGATAGCGCAGCCGGATTTTTGTCCCATGCAAACCGCCTTTCGCCGTAGCAACATAACGCTCCCCCGCAATTTCAATTGAGGCACCCATCGCGCGAAGCGCCTCAAGGTGAATATCCACCGGCCGCGCGCCGATTTTATCTCCCCCTAAAAACGGGATCTCGGCCTCGCCAACGCGCGCAAGCAAAGGACCAAGCGCAAGTATCGGAATGCGATTTTTTCTTGAAAGCGAGCCGACGCGAGAGTTTTTAATCTCCGGCGTTTTAATGCGAAGCGTTTTTCCTTCACGCACAATTTCGCTTCCGATCATGCGACAAAGCTCTTCGGTAATCTCAAGCTCACCGATGTCCGGCACATTGGAAAACACGCATTCCTCGTCGGTAAGAAGCGACGCGATGAGCACTTTGCTCGCGCCGTTTTTCGCGCCCGAAAGCGCAATTTCTCCTTTCAATTTTTTCCCGCCGTGGATGATGAATTGCATAGCAACGCAATAAAGCAACAAAGCAATAAAACAATGAATCAAGGCTCCCACTCTTGCTTTCTTGCTTCTTTGTTTTTTTGCTTTTTTAGTTTACGTGGTCATTCGCCGTTCTCCGCCTCCAGCATACAACGCAAAGGTAAAAAATACCACCCCAGCAATTGTTCTTTTTATTCAACCTCTTTATAATAAAGTCAGCATTGAACTTATAGGAGACGCTCGCATGAGCAAGACGAAAGTCCCGTTCCTTGTCCAGTCGGGCCCGGTGAGAAAAATGATTCTCGCGAGTACAAAGACCGCGACGATTCGCGTTGGCGACCGTGCGTGTTTGGCGGGCGATGAGCTCGTGCTCTACTGCCACATCGAGCCATGGGTGGTCATGGCGGATGTCGTGAGCGTCCGCCGCTGCAAGCTCTCCGAAGTGACTCCGCAGGAGTTCAAGGATGAAGGGTATGACGACCCCGCGACCGCGATGGACCAATACATCGCGAACCTCAAGCCGTACCATTCCGGCGTCTGCCCGGACTCCATCGTCACCGTCATCTACTTCACGAACGTCCGCGGCAAGCTCGTGGACGAATGCAAGGCGGCAGCAGAAGAGAAGAACCTCTGCTCAGAATGTAGGTCGAACGGTCGCAGCTACGAAACCGCCTTTACCCTGGGCGTACGCGATGGCAAGGTCTACTGCAAGAAGTGCGGCGCCTACGTGCGCATATCCGACCCCTAGCCCTCACGCCAGAATCCCAGCCCCATATCGAGGAAAGCTCGGTATGGGGTCTGTCTTTTAATAAAACCTTTGTAAATGCTGAGTTTTTCATTGCTATTGACAGAACTCAAAATATCTGCTATATTGCTATAAGCACTGACTGAACTGGTGTAGCGCAGTCTGCGAATCAAGAGTCAACACGTATGAAGGAGGACTGGTCATGAAGCACTCCGCTTCGTTGAAGAACGCTGTCGAGATTGCCAGGATCATCACCATCGGACAGCGCAAGCTGGGCATGACTGCCGTCAAGGATTTGTCGCTGTTCGCGATGCTACCGCTGCTCACCCTCAAGGAGAACGTGAGCGACATCAACACGCTGGATCCCAGGATCAACGAGATCCTGCTCTTCGGTTCTGTCGCGCGGGGCGAGGGCGAAGTCGGCGACATCGACCTCATGGTTTTCGACGGCGGCTTCTACAGCAACTTCTTCCTGTCACGGGGCGAAGACGAAAAGAAGGATGCGTACGGCTGCCTCCGCGGGAACCTCGAACTGCTGTTGACCGGATGGTTCGACCTCAACGCCGACGATCCGGATGTCGTGACCGCACTCAAGCATCCGGTGGATCTCCACGTCCTGCCGATCAGCATTCTCACGAGCCGTGCGAAGCGCGGGGAGGTCGGACGGATGCACAAGGATCCCAAGTTCTTCCAGCACGCCTTCGCGCACGTCCTGCGATACGACGAGCGGACGAACGCTTTCGTCCGGATCGACATCGCAGATCTCGAGAAGAAGTACAAGCGTGATCTCTCGGATCTGCGTAGCTAGCGCACGCGAGAGGGAGCGAGCCGATACCCGTCGGCTCGCTCCCCTCCTCAATTAAGTCCCTAACTCCGTTGGTGGCTTTGAGAGGAAACAAATCGCTTGCTCATATCAAAAAGTTTGGTTATAGTACAAAATATCATGACCGTTGTCACAGAAAAAAGATTGCTACGAGAAATGAGTATATTGAAACGCGATGTTGCGGCACTCAAAACCGTTATTTTAGCGCAAACAAAAGATCCCGAGGGTGAGTATCGCGCAAGTTTCGTGAAAGAGGTATTGAAAGCCGCGAAAGGGAAAGCGCGCCATGTCTACGACCCAAAAACCTTCCTGAAATTGATTTCGTAGGGCACGGATTTTCCGCGAATGTATACACTTCTTCTGAGAGATAGCTTTGTCGCATCGGCAAAGCGGCTTGATATAAAGACGAAAGTACGGCTCAACGCCAAACTGCGTGAGCTCACCAGCGACCCTTTTCACCCGACGCTACACACAAAACCGCTGCATGGAAAGTTTGCCGACTTCCACTCGTTCCGCATCGGCCGCGACCACAGAGTCATTTTTCAATTTTTGTCGAACACTACCATTGCGCTCATCGATGTCGCACGCAGGGATAAGGTCTATCAATAAGCTGCGCTTGCATTCTTTTGACGGCTTTGCTACAGTATAAATAACGTTAAGTCCTCCTCGTATCTTTGACCTGCAAATGGCACGTTTCTTCCTGACTTCTCTGCGCCAATAAATGGGACAAATTCCCGGTTGTTTCTATTAAGTTTGTAGAATTGCCGAGGTGGCGAAATGGCAGACGCACTGGCTTCAGGTGCCAGCGATCGCAAGGTCATGGGGGTTCGACTCCCCCCCTCGGCACAGAGTTACTCACAAATTAACAAATGCGCAGGAAAAAATAATTAACCAACGTCAAACAGGTCGGGAGTCGAACGGGAAAGGGGTCGGGGAAACGGGAGTTTCCCCGTGGCGGAAATACTAAAACCGATGGGTTTTAGAGCGCAGCGAAGCGAGCAGTGAGATTCCCCCCCCTCGGCACAACAATAAAAAACATTACAAACTTATTCGCATTATTAAAATTAAATTCGCATTATTCGCGATTACTCCATGATCAGAAACCCAAACCAAATTAAACGTCAGCAGTCCAAATTCTCCGGTGTCGTCCGGGCGCACGATTTTCACACGCATCGCGCCGCGGCGGCAAAAATCGCGCCGGTCGCGGGCGCCGAAGACGTCCTTCGCATCGCGCCACTCGGCGGCCTTGAAGAAATCGGCCGCAACTCCATGTTCCTTGAGTACAAAAACGAAATCGTCATCATTGACATGGGTATTCAATTTCCGGAAGAAGCAACTCCGGGCATTGACTACATTTTGCCGAACGTCTCGTATCTGGAAAAAAAGAAACAAAACATCAAAGCCGTCATCATCACGCACGGTCACTATGACCACATCGGCGCCATCCCCTACCTGATGGATAAGCTCGGCAATCCGCCGATCTACACGACCGCGCTCACAAAAGAAATCATCTCGAAGCGCCAAGAGGAGTTTCCGAACGCGCCACGGCTGCGCTTTGTCATCGTGAAAGGTGAAGACAAAACCGTCATCTCGCGCTACTTCTCCGCGGAATTTTTCGGCGTGGATCACACCATTCCGGACACCACCGGCGTACTCTTGAAAACTCCGGCGGGGAATATCGCGAACTGCGCGGACTTCCGCATCAACTACGACGCCGTGGGCGGACCGCTTTCACTCGGCGAGTTTGAACGCATCGGAAAACTGGGCGTGGACGTCCTCATGTTGGACAGTACCAACGCCGACGAAGAAGGCCGCTCCGTTTCCGAACGCGAAGTGGAAAAGAATATTGAGAAGTTGTTTAAGAGCACACAAGGCCGCATCATCCTCGCGACATTTTCCTCCATGCTTACCCGCATCGCGGAAATCTTAAAAATCGCCGAGAAAGTCGGTCGCCATGTGGCGATCAGCGGCTTCTCTATGAAGTCCAACATCCAAATCGCCCAAAATCTAGGCTACATCAAAGTGAAGAAAGGGCTTATCATTCCGCTTGAAGAAATACACAAGCACAAAGATGACAAAATTCTCGTACTCTCTACCGGCGCGCAGGGCGAGTCCAACGCCTCGCTCATGAAAATTGTGACGGGCGAAAACCGCTTCGTGCGCATCAAGCCGGGCGACATGGTGATTTTCTCCTCATCCGTCATTCCGGGAAACGAACGGAGCGTCCAAACCCTGAAGGACAACCTCTCACGGCAGGGCGCGAAAGTGTTCACGTCAAAAATCATGGACATCCATTCTTCCGGACACGCGCCGCAGGAAGAACTGAAGGACGTCATCCGCGCGATGAAGCCGAAATATCTCATGCCGATTCACGGCTACTATTATATGCGCTCGGTTTCGGCCGAGTTGGGACAAAGCGTGGGACTCAAAAAAGAGCAGACCATCGTCATTGATAACGGCGAAGTGTTGGAGCTCGGTAAAAAAGGATTGCGCGTTTCAGGAGAACGCGTGGACACCTTCTACGTGATGGTGGACGGGCTCGGCGTCGGCGACGTGGAAGAAGTGGTGCTCCGCGACCGGAAAATCCTGTCACAGGAAGGCATGGTCGTCATCATCATGACGATGGCGAAAGAAGGCAACCGGATGGTCAAAAATCCGGACATCATTTCGCGCGGCTTCATCTACCTTAAAGAAAATCAGACAATGCTTGAAGAAATCCGGAAGCGCTTGCGCAACATCACGAGCCGCATCCCCTCCGACCACGCCATTGACCCGGAATACCTGAAGGGCATGATCCGCGACCAGATCGGCCAATACCTCTACACCAAAACCAAGCGCCGCCCGATGGTGCTGCCGGTGATTATTGAAATCTAGGTTGTCATTGCGAGCGAAGCGTGGCAATCTTACAATAACGTTATGACCAAGCCCATCTTAATCTCCGGGATTCAGCCGAGCGGAAAACTCCACCTCGGAAATTACCTCGGCGCCCTCAAGAACTTCGTTGAGCTGCAAGCCTCCGGCAAATACAACTGCTTATTCTTTATTGCCGACCTGCACTCACTCACAGAAACCTACGATCCGGAGATGAAACCCGAACAGATTCTTGACCTCGCGGCGAGCTATCTTGCGTTGGGCATAGACCCTAGAAAATCAACGGTCTTTGTCCAATCGCAGGTGCCACAGTCAACCGAGCTTGCGTGGATTTTGGGAACACTCACGCCGTTCGGCGAATTGCGCCGGATGACACAATTCAAGGACAAGGCGGAATCACAGGAAGAAAACGTGAACGTCGGCCTCTTCACCTACCCCGTGCTGATGGCGGCGGATATTTTGCTCTACAACGCCGCATTCGTCCCCGTGGGCGAAGACCAACTCCAGCACTTGGAACTCACGCGCACCCTGGCACGGAAATTCAACAGCCGCTATGGCGAAACATTTATGGAACCAAAACCGCTCATGACTTCTGTCCCCCGCTTGATGAGCTTGAGTGACCCGACAAAGAAAATGTCCAAGTCACAGCCGGACGGCTGCCTTTTCATTGACGATGAACCTGCGACAATTGAAGTAAAACTGAAGCGCGCAGTGACAGACTCCGGAAGCGAGGTGAAGTATGACGAGCAAAACAAACCGGGTGTTTCAAATCTCTTGCGCATCATGAACGCGCTCTCGGGAAAATCCGTTCCCGAGCTTGTTAAGGCGTTCGCCGGAGAAAACTACAGTGAATTCAAACACGCGCTTGCCGATCTTGTCAGCGACCACTTCGTGGCGTACCGCAAAAAGTACGCAGCACTCATCAAGAACCCTGCGCCGATAAAACGCGCCCTCGCCGCCGGCCAGAAGAAAGCCGCGAAACTCGCCACCACGAAACTCGCTGAAGTGAAAAAGAAAATCGGCCTCGTTTAGTTCCTGAGCTTGTCGAAGGACTACCTTATCCCAAGCCGCGCTTGACACACGCGAGCCGGCTTTGTTAAAGTTTTTTTACGTGGGGTTGGTAAGGAGGAAAGCGAAAAGCGACTCCCTGGAGCGAGCAGCACTTCGGTGCAAGCCAGCGAACGGGATCAACCTAAAACCCCATGTCATCCGGAAACGGGTGTAGTGGGGGGACGGAGGGACTCGCAATGCAGCGCAAGCTGCGAGGAGTTACAAAGCTCGATGGTTGGGAGGTAGCGAACCCAATCTGTACAGCCTCCTCTTGCATGCTCCCAAGTAGGACCAAATTACTCCACCCAGCTTCTGGCGCAAGTCGGGAACGGACGGAGCGTACGGTCCGAATCCGGGCGATCTCTCTGCGATAAGAACATTCCTTTAAGGTCCCGCAGGACTGGAGAGGGATTTCTGCAAAGTTATCGTCCAAGGCTAAGCCGAGCCAACCCCACTTTTTCCCGCGATCAAGGAGCAGTCCGACATTCGGCTGCTCCTTTGTCATTTTCAACGCACAACAACCAGATCGCCGCCCCCTTATTCGCTCATTCGCGCGCCTGCCCGCCTCTGGAGGGAATGAGCGAATAAGTAACGAAACGGCTTGCAAACGCCGCTCGCATCCTCTACCGTAGAATGCAGTGGAGTTATGTGTTTTTGTCCTTCGGGACAGAAAGAGGATGCCGTGAAGAAGTCGGATTGGGTTCTCCTCGTCGCTGGAATCGCATTTCTTGCGCTACTGATTCCGCCTCTGGTCAGACAAACAAATGCGACTCGGGAAAAGGTGCAAGCCTACGACGCACTGATGGCGCAGGCGTCCAGCGGAGCTCCTCCCGACGCGATACTTGCCGTGGCATACGAAGAGCTGAACCGCGGCATGACCGAAGACCAAGTGCGGAAAGCTGTAGAGAAGCGCATCAAGAGCTGGGTGGTGAGCAGCAGCCGCACGAAACCGCCCGACAACGTAGAGGCTGAAGTGCGGCTCATATGGCGCCGATACGGGGAACACGCGCAGAAGAACCATTCCTGTGAAGAACTCAACGTCGATCTCGGTGCCGACGGATTGGTAACACCAGGGGGCGTTATCTACGTTGGCAATTACACGCTCAACGGAAAGAGTAAGCCCCAACTCTGGAAACAGAAGTAGTCCTGCGCGCACGATCGTAACAAGGAGCCCCGCCCTGCGGGACTCCTTTGTCATTTTCAGCGCGCATCCCTTATGCTGGTGTTCTTGAGAACACCAGCATAAGGGATGCATCCTCACTATGTACAAACACACCGCGTTCGTATATAATATAAAGCGTTCGTGTAGGTTTTTGTTGGTTCCCTGTTGAGGAGGACTCGCATGAGTCGCACCCTGTACCTCGTCGCGATGTGCGCCTTGGCGCTCGTCGTGGTGGCCCAGTTTGTGATGGCCGACGAGGAGACCGCGACCTGCAAGACCAAGGTCGTGCCGAGCACGTCGTACGTCCCGCCCGAGAACGGGGTGACGAATCTCTACGGAGCAATGACGCCCAACGGCACCTCTCCCGACATGACGAAGGAGGAGCTCATTGCGCTCGCGGAGAAGAACTTCGCGGGCGAGCCGGAGAAAACATCTCGCGTCATGGACGACGGCGCCCATGAGTACTGGACGTACATCTGGAACGCGAAGGGACGGGAAGACGAATGCCACGTCACACTCGTCGTGACGCTCGTGAAGGACAAGGACGAGGTGTACAAGGTGCGCGGCACCATGTACACGGCACAAGGGAACAAGCAGGGCCACTCGGTGAGCGACGGGCTACCCGTCCCGCCCGCGAAGGATGGTGAGTCGAAGATGAACGAACCCGAGAACCCGTGTCATCAGGCCTTCGCCGACATCAAGCTCGGCATGACCGCGGACGAGCTGGACGCGCTCTACCAGAAGTACGTTCTGGAGGGCGGCCATCACCCGATCATGGCAAGCACCGAGAAGAAAGTCTGGAAAGGAAGGTGCGGCAACGACAAGGAGAGCGGTGAGGTCTGGGAGACACACTGGCAGGAATGTGGCGAGCTCAGGCCGTTCCCCTACGGTCCCCCAATCTGGATGGCGGACCTCACGGTTCACCTCTGGGATGGTAAGGTCGTGGACGCCACCTACAAGCCGATGCAGGTGCGCGTGGAAATGAAGGATGAGCACTGGAAGTAGCGGCAACGCATACAGCCCGGGAGGTTATGAACCTCCCGGGCTGTTCACTTTTTTACAACAGCAAGACGTCTTGTTAAAGCCGCGTAGGGATGCTACAGTGTAGCCAGCTTGTGACAGGAAATTCGAACGTCTTTTGTAGGAGGCACGAGATGCGCAAGTACCAATGGACACTGGTTCTCCTCGTGGTCGGCAGCATGGCGGCGTCCATGCTCTGGCTGCAAAGACCGACGCTGAAACCCCCGCACTCCCCAGCCGCCGACGCAGCCGCAATGATGCCGGCGCACAACGGCGAGCAATCTCATGCACCGCAGGTCACGCCGACGACTGCATCAACGCTTCAGTTGCCAACGGAAGCGCACCAGAAATCAGCGACAAAAGACGCAGGAAGTCAGGAGGTTCAGCAACTGCGCCAGGAAATCACCCGACTCAAGGAGCAAATCGCGCCAGTGCCGGCGCTTCCCAACACGAGATACGGAGATGCTCTCAGCAAGATGCGTCGGGGCATGAGCCAGGATGAGGTACTCGACATCGCAAGCGCTTGCAACCTTAAAAACCCAGACGCATCCACCACCTGGATCAACGATGACAGAAAAAAGGGCGATTGCAGGCAACTCCGTTGGCAACTCACATGGCGGTGCAATTACAACTGCGGCAAAACCGAGAAGTACCTCCCCTGCGACGCGGACGAGAGCCAAAAAGCGCACTGGGACATATACATGTGCCTCGAATTCATCAACGGAAGGCTGGAGGATGGGTACTGCTCGTACGGTTACGAAGTCAAACGGGACAATCTCCCCGGAGACTCGACGCTAACCGATTCCGAAAGCAAGTAACAGACGCAAACGACAGCCCGAGGGGTTCCATACCTCCCGGGCTGTTCACTTTTTCACCGGCTTTTGTTACTATAGTTACAGTTCGCAAATTCGTAGTCCACTTTTTTAAGGAGTCCGTCGTGAAACAGCGCACAGGAGTGATAGCGGTGGCAGGACTTGTCATCCTCATCACTATGGTCATCCTGACCTTCCCGAAGTTCAAACGGGACGTGGAGAGTCTCGGTGAGCCACAACGGAAAATTCAGCAGGAGCTCGCGGAACTGAAAAAGCTGGTCGCGCCCGAACCGCCGCACTGCGTGTTCGATGATGTCCCTGCGAAGCTCCAGAAGGGTATGACCGAAGACGAAGCGCTCGCGGCAGTCAAGTCCTGCAACGTCCCAGGAAAGCCGAAGCAGGACTTCTCCCGCGACGAGGTGAACCCCTTGACGGGAGAGAACATCCGCAGCAGAGAGATCCTCTATGGAATGTACATCATCAGCGGACGGAACGACTGGATGATGGAGCTTGGCCTCTACTTCGCCGACGGCAAACTCTACGACGTGGCCCGCAGGAGTTGGCGCAGCATGGAATGGAAGCGGACCCATTGGCAACCGGAGATTCCGAAGAACAAGTGATGCACGCAACAGCCCGAGAGGTATGGAACCTCTCGGGCTGTTCACTTTTTTACAAGCTCTGTTACGATAGTTATAGTTCGCAATTTGCGACCTCTCTCCAAACGGAGGACTGACCATGAAAGAGTTTCAGAAGGTCGCTGTGCCGCAGGGACCCCTTTTAGCGCTGGCTTTCGGCACGGTGATGTTCGCCATTGGAGTCATCGCCGACATCGCGCAAGAACGATACGCGAGAAAACAAAGCACGAGCAAGCAAAACGCTCAACCGCAGATGACATCCCCGACCGATGAGGCGAAGCTGCCGATCACAGACGCTCCGAAAGAGCCGAGTCCCAAGACGGACGAGCGGGATGAGGCAAAGCCGCCACAAAACGTCCTCGGCGACATCTTTGCGGACTTGCGAAGCGGCATGCCCTCCGCAGAACTCGACGCAGTTATCGCGAAGCATACGCTTGGCCCCGATAACTTGAGATTCTACGTCAAAAAAGAGCATCGCCCCGCCGAGGAAGGCCTCCCGAATGGAGTGGATGTCGAGACGAGATTATGGCAATGGTGCCAAGACGAAGGATATCTGCTACGACTAGGCCACGACGACGACTACAGCTGGGTCACAACGCTCAGCGTAACGCTCTACAACAACACGGTCGCTCACTACATCTACAGATGGCACCGCGAAGTCGATTACGGTTGCACCACGGAGTAGTGCTGTCGAAGCACAAACAGCCCGCAGGCATTTCGCCTCGGGCTGTTCACGTTTTCACCCGCACCCCACACTTTGCGCCACGCTTCTCCTCCACTAATCGCACACAACTGCTTCCTAACTTCACGATCGTGAAGTTAGGAAGCAGTTTATGCACGCAAAACGAAATCCAGCATCTATACAAACTCAAATCACTTGCCGCAATGTACCGCTCTTGCTGATTTCGAAAATCTCAACGAGCCGAAGAAGGCCAAGTTTTTCAAGCTCGCCGATGAATGACTCGGGTAACAGCACCTTCCCCACCCAAACGCTCTTCTGTAACATGATAAATCCCAACGTACGCAGCACATCGCGCAGCCAATCGCGTTTCCGACGTTCGCGTTCCGGAATATCAAAAACGACAATGTTCAGACGAGGGGCTGCTTTGACCACCGCGGAATCAGCTAAACGTTGCTTCGCGGTACGAAATTGAAGCGCCACCTTACGTTGTAGCCCTTTTTCTGTTGTATGCCACCGCGTATGCGCTTGTGATACGTCGCTTACAATGAGTCCCTGTTGCCGCAATTTACAGACGGCATTATAGATCTGACGGCGCGAGAAATCTTTCACGGC
This sequence comes from bacterium, assembly GCA_030649055.1. Lineage (NCBI taxonomy): Bacteria > bacterium. The sequence continues at coordinate 41,122 of JAUSGH010000003.1, forward strand.
GCGCATTTCACGCTCCGCGACACGCTTCCCGAGCTCGCGCCGCATGCGGCCATATGAGGCACCATAACCAGCGGACAAAAAGGCGCCGGCAAAATCACCGATGCCTCCGACAAATCCGGTGATACTCTCTAAAATTTTTAACGTGATATCCCCGTTCATTGTTTTTCATCCTACCACAACTGCTTCCTAACTTCACGATCGTGAAGTTAGGAAGCAGTTCCAAAATAAAAACTCATAGGAGAGCATGGCGCTCACTGCGCCTCCACAACGCTCGATCTCAGTTTCGCAACGATTTCTTTGCGGACATTAGCGGGAACTTCCTGCATACGATCTCTATTATAGTGCTGGCCGAATTCCGGGTCGGTAAACCGCGTACGGGAAATCTCAACGGTATGGTTATAGCGCGGACGCGCGTGCCAGTGGACATGCGGGTTAGGAATCGCCGCGCGGAAAGAGTCGTTCATCATGCACGTCCAGTTAAACATAGTGGCGTCGAATGATTTCTTCGCCGCCGCTTCAAACTTTTTCACGATGCTTCCGAAATCCGCAACCTCCTCCGCGGTTACGTCCGACAAACTCGCCGCGTGACGCTTTAACGCCACAATACTCCGCCCGACGTATGATTGCTCTGTTGCCAACCACACCATCCAAAACGGCGTTTCAAAAATAAGATTTTCATCTTTCGCGGAAAACTGACAGAATTTGCATTCGTTGTTTGCCATAAATGTATTCCTTCGACAGGCTCAGGAAATAATTTTATTATGCGCTGAGCTTGTCGAAGCGCTACCTTTTACTTCTTCCGTATCCCCAGCCATACCTCATTTTCTTCGACTTTAGTTGAAATCTCGGCATCAAACTTTTCGCTCTTCTTAAATTCAACTTCCGACAAGCTGGTTTCGTTTTTGAAATCCTTAAGGCGCGCCTCAATAACGGCCTTAAGCGCCGGCGGAAACATTACCGAAAGAATGGCGCGCTCGCCCGGCTTGTAGTCCGCTGTCTGACGCAACTCCTGCACCATGCGCACGAGCTCACGGAAAAGTCCCTCATTGCGCAACTCCGGCGTAATTTTTGTATCAAGCTCCACGTCCCCCGCCATGCTTGAATCAATAACAATTTCTTTCACGTTCACCTCATCTTTGAGAATATCCAGAAGTTCGCTTGCTTTCTTGCTTTCTTGCTTTATTGCTTTATTGATTCTGAGCGCCGCCAGCGGTTGCCGCACCTTAATCCCCGCCTCCGCCCGTTTTGCCAAACCGATACTCGCGAGCTTACGTACCTCCTCCATCGCGGCAACAAGCGCGTCGTCCGAAAGTTTTGCATCCGTCTCCGGCCAATCCGTGAGATGAACCGAGCTTTGTTTTTTTGCTTTATTGCTTTCTTGATTCATTGAAGCATACAGCGCCTCCCCAAAAAACGGCGTAAATGGCGCGATAAGCTTAGAGAGGGTACCGAGCACCTCGCGCAGCGTAGCGGAGGCGGCTTCATAGTCGCCTTTTTCCGGACGTTGAAATCTGCGCCGCGAACGCCGGATGTACCACCGCGAAAGATCGTCAACAAACAATTCAATCGCCCGCGCCGCCTCGTTCATTTCATAGGAGTCAAGTTTTGCGGTCACGACACCGATAAGCGACTGGAGCTTCGCCAAAATCCAGCGATCTAGCACATTAACAGATGACAATTGACCTTCGACAATTGACTTAGCCCCATACGTGTCTAAAAATACGAACGAGTTATATAAAATCGCGAAAAATCGCCGGTAGGTTTTCAATAAGTCATTCTCATCGTACCGCTTCGGCTCACCCGCGGGATTCACGGTATAGAAATACCAACGCACAACATCCGCACCGTATTTCTGAATCATCGCCATCGGTTCCACGACGTTGCCTTTGGATTTGGACATTTTGAGCCCGTTTTTATCCAGCACGTGTCCCAGCGAAACCACATTTTTATAGGGCGCGCCGCGTCCCAAAAGCACCGACACGGCAAGGAGCGTGTAAAACCAGCCACGCGTCTGGTCAATTCCTTCAGTAATGTAATCCGCCGGAAACAGCGTGCCGTTGTCCACTTCTTTTTTATGCTCAAACGGATAATGCCACTGCGCATAGGGCATCGCTCCCGAGTCAAACCACACATCCGCCACTTCTTTCACTCTTGTCATGCGCGATTTGCACTTCGCACAACGCAAATACAGCTCGTCCACATACGGCCGGTGCACATCAAGATTCCCCGCCGCGTCATATGGATAGTTACGCAACACAAGCGACCGATAATTGCCGGGTTGGATGTAGTCAAGCGCTAAGACTTCCTCATCAGAGAGTCCGTTCAGTTTTCCTTCAAGTACCCACAACGGATCACCGTGGCTTACCACCACAATACGCTTACCTACATACTTCGCATTCAACTCCCGCAAAAATGCGAGCATGCGCGCTTGTACCTCGTGGAGATTTTCACCTCCTTCGGGCGTTTGTGTAAATTCCAATACCGATCTCCCACCAAAAATCGCCCGATACTCCTCAACGGTTTTGCCGTTATAGACGCCGGTATTTATTTCACCGAGACGATCATCGTAGATGACAGGAATCTTGCCGAGCGTAGCTAAAAGCACCTGCACCGTTTGCCTAGTACGGTGATAGGGCGAGGCAACAATAAGGTCAATTTTTTCTTTCTTTAATTTCTTCGCGACACCTTCAACGTCCGCAATACCGCGCTTCGTAAGCTCTGATTTCTTTTCTATTTTAGTACCTGAAGCAATCCACCCTTCTACGTTATGCGTCGCCTCGCCATGCCGCACGGCAAAAAATGTATTTCTATTAAATGCGAATTCATCCAAGTCGGCAAACGAAGAAATCACGCGCGTTGCGTCGCATTTTTCGCACTCCCAGATCGGCAAGGGAGTCCCCCAATACCGCTCGCGCGAAATCGCCCAATCTTTCACCTCGCGGATCCACTCGCCAAAACGCCCTTCCTTCAAATGCGCCGGCACCCAATTGATTTCTTTATTCGCCGCGAGAAGTTTTGCGCGCATCTTGCTCATCTCAATAAACCAGGAGGTCCGCGCGAAGTAGATCAAAGGGCTTGAACAGCGCCAGCAAAACGGATAGTCGTGCTCCACGCTCCCCTCGGAATACATAAGACCACGCGACACTAAGTCCACGACGATGTCTTTGTCGGCCGATTTAATAAACCGCCCGCTGCCCGGAAGGTTGCCCAGTACCATACCGCGCTCGTCAATGGTGCGCGGGATTTCATCGGTGGTCAGTTTCCACGTTTCGGAAATAAGCCGATAGTCATCTTCGCCGAACGCCGGGGCAATGTGCACCAATCCCGTTCCCTCGCCGGTTTGCACGAAATCGGCAGAAAGAACGGCATAAAATTGCTTTGTTGCTTTGTTGCTTTGTTGCTTTATCGGATAGAGCCCTTCATACCGAAGTCCCACCAACTTTTTCCCCAAAAGCTGTTCCACGGCCTCCGGTACCATGCCATTGACCGTCGGCGGCGCGTTGTACGACCAAAGATATTCATCACCGACTTTATATTTGGTGTAGGTCAGTTTCGGATTGACTGCCACCGCGACATTCGACGGCAGTGTCCACGGAGTGGTGGTCCATACTAATAGAAATTCTTTATTCGCTGAGCTTGTCGAAGCGCTACCTTTATTTCTGATTTTAAACTTCACATACACCGACGGATCCTTCGTCAGCTTATATGCTTGCGCAAGCTCGTGGCTGGAAAGCGAAGTTTGACACCGCGGGCACCACGGCACAACTTTGTACAACTTCTTCAATAAACCTTTTTTCGCAATCTGCGCCATCACCCACCAAAGCGATTCCACAAAATCATTCGCGTAGGTAATATACGGATGCTCGGAATCAATCCAAAAACCGATACGGTCACTGAACCGCTCCCATTCATTTTTATATTTCCAGATTGACTCCTTTGCCCGCGCGTTAAACGCCGCGATACCAAACGTTTCAATCTCTTGTTTGTTTTTTAATCCAAGCGCTTTTTCCACCTCAATCTCAACGGGAAGACCATGCGTGTCCCACCCCGCGCGCCGAGGAACATAAAACCCGCGCATGGTTTTGTAGCGCAGAATAATATCCTTAAACGTCCGCGTTTCCGCGTGCCCGATGTGCGGCAAACCATTCGCCGTCGGCGGTCCTTCAAAAAACACGAAGTGTTTTTTACCCTGCCTGCCCGCCGAAGCCTTGGCGGAGGCGGGAGCCTGTCGAAGGGCTACCGATTTTTTGAAAATCTCATTCTCCGCCCAAAACTTAAGGACTTTCTCTTCCAACTCGGGCAGATTGAATTGCTTGAGACCTCTTAGCATACTCTCTATCGTATACGGAAAATCTCAATTTTTCAAGAAAAAACCACAAAAGAATTTTGTGACTTTAGCTACAAGTTCTCCGAAAAAGAATAGGAGGTCTCGTCGAGACCTCCTCCAAGCTCCTAGAGAACGATAATTAGTGTTGGGTCTACGGAGCGATTCCGGTATCCCAATCGTAGGTTTTCGGACCATCTTCTCCTTCGCGCGCCTCGCGTACAAGCTTAAGATACTCCTTAGATTCGCCCAAGGTATCAATGACGTGCTTCTTGCCGTCAGCCCATGGGAAAGGACTTTTTCGCTGAACAGTCGGGCATCCGGTCAACTCACGAACCATCTGATCAATCACCCACGCCTTGTGATGCTCTCCGTCGACCCCACCAGACTCTACGGCGATTTTTAAGGCCTTATCAATCCGAGCTTGCAGCGCCTCCTGATTTTCTTTCCCTTCAGGACTATTCTCAGTCATCGGCTTTACCTCCTCGTTTGGTTGTTGTTCTGGTGATTTCATTACAAATTGAATTATAAAAAAGTCTTCACTTAAAGTCAATAGCTCGGCTTAAGCAGCCGCAACTCAATATCGTTCAGTTTTAACTGTAGAATTTCAATATGCCTTTTTCCATTCGCATTATTACCGAGCCAAATTCGCGTTATTCGCGATTACTCCCCTACATCTTCTCCGGCGCGCTCACGCCAAGCACGCGCAAGACATTTTCCAACACCATGCGCGCCGCCTCAACCAATTGCAATCGTTCAGTAACCACCGCGCCACTGGAGTCAATCACGCGTTCTTTCTCATAAAAGTCGTGGAATGCGCGTGCAAGATCCGTCGCGTACCGTGTCAGTCGATGTACTTCGTAATCCGCCGCGGTTTGCGCAATGACATCCGGAAACTCCGCCATTGTTTTAAGGAGTTTCAGCTCGCTTTCTTCCTTGAGCCCCGTTATGTTTGCTTCTTTGTTTCTTTGCTTCTTTGCTTTCTCCAAAACGCTCCCCGCCCGAACGTACGCGTACTGCACATAATATACCGGATTTTTCACCGAGCGCTCTTTCGCAAGGTCAAGATCAAAGTCCATGTGACTGCCGGCGGAGTTCATCAAAAAGAAAAACCGCGCGGCATCTGCCCCCACTTCCTCCAACAGCTCATCCATCGTCACAAACTCGCCCTTGCGTTTGGACATGCGCACCTCTTTACCGCCGGAAACAAGCCGCACCAGCTGCGTGATAATAATCTTCAGTCGCTCCGGCGCAACACCAAGCGCTGCGACACCTTTTTTTATTTGCTCGGCGTAGCCGTGGTGATCCGCGCCCCAAATATCAATCGCAACGTCAAATTTACGCTTAAAAAGCTTATCGTAGTGATACGCGAGATCAGGAAGAAAATATGTGGGGGTATTATCTGACTTAATCAAAACTTTATCGCCAAACCAGACCGCGCCCTCTTTCCGCTCCACGAGTCCTTTCTGTTCTAAGAACGCAAGCATTTTTTCCAATTCGCCGCCGGCGCGCAAATTTTCTTCCTCCGAAAAGAACACGTCATATATAATTCCCGCTTTTTTTAATGACGCCTTGATAGATTTCAACAACAACGCAACCGCTTGTTTGCCGGTTTTGCCTTTCAATTCTTTGATGTATTCTCCTTTATAATATTCCTCTTTTTCCGGCAACTTCCCTTCGGCGGCTTGGATGCTTTCGCCCAACAGCCGCACTTGGTTACCGGCATCGTTCACGTAATACTCGCGTGTTACCTTGTGTCCCGCGCACTCTAAAACATTAGCAAGCACGTCACCCAAAAATCCTCCGCGTCCGTTCGCCATCGTCAAAGGGCCCGTCGGATTTGCCGAAACAAACTCAACGTTTATTTTTAGTCCCTGCCTGCCCGCCGAAGCCTTGGCGGAGGAGGGAGCCTGTCGAAGGGCTACCGCTCCATATTTTGCTTTTTGTTTTAACACCGCCAGAAGTTCCTCGCGAAGCACATCCGGCGCAAGTGTAAAATTGATAAATCCCGGCGCGGCAGCAACCACCTGCGTGAAAAACTTTCCTTTATCTTTCTCCGCTATTTCTTTTGCTAAACTTTCCGCAACCGCCATCGGCGGCATTTTTCGCTCTTTTGCCAATCGAAACGCAACGTTTGACGAATAATCGCCGAACTTCGCATCCGCGGTTTTCTCCAACGGCCAGTCGTTCCCAGTTAATTCCTTGAGATGCTGTTGAATTTTGGTAAGCATGAAATAAAATTTATCTGTATAAATCGTGATCATCTACGTCCAACAAAATAGCCGATTTCCGAAACAGTTGAAAAAGAATTCTGTACTTGGCATCCACAGAAAACGCGTAAAAGCCGGTGAGTCGACCCTTCAACTTATGTGTTCGGAGCAGGGGGTGAAAAACATCCTCTCGAAACAACGCCTCTTTTGCTAATGCTTTTTCCTGAATCGCAGGAGACAAGCTTCGAAACGCGGCCTTAAAATTCGGGTGATAAAGAACGTGATCAATCTTTTGTGTCATGGAAGCAACGAGGGAGCATCTATCGAAGATCACGCAAGGAGCGAAGCGTGGGCAAGACGCCTTTCCGCGCAAGGCGTACTGCCTCTTTGGAGATACGCAGTATGTCGTCCTCGGTCAAATGCCGTTTGAATCCCAAATCGTCCGCCATTTTTCTAGGCATTTTTACCACGACGTAATCCTTTGATTCTTTTAATATCGAGATGCTAATCATACATATACAATACTCAAATAACTGCGTTTGCGCAAATAAAAAGGAAAGGAGCGGTCGCCCAAGGGCGCCCGCTCCCGAATCTCCGCTAGCGAGCATGCACTCCGGCGTTCCGCTCAAAAGAGATGCAGTTATCGATGAGAACCTTCGTGGTCCACAACTGCTTCACGCCCTTCCCGACACGCAAGCCGCCGATGCACAGCCACTTGAGCGAGACGCGGACGAGGAATACCGCATAGCCGCCGCAATTCGCTCCCGTGACACTGGCGCGTCGCAAGAAGAGGGAGAACCCATGCTCACCCAACGTGTTGAGCGAGATCTTCCCCTTCACCCTGGCGTCGTCGAGATCGATGTAGTCGCCCGTGAACTTCCCGTCCGCAATGTTGACATTTCCCCGAATCACCGACCCGTTGAGGTCGAGATTCATCGGGATGTCGAAGCCACTAAACTCGATAGACTGGATGGTGCGCCCGCTCAAGTCGACCTTCTCCTCACCCCGCGCCGCCGCCTTCTCAATCATGCGACGCACGTCGTCGCTCGTGAGGACTTCCTGCTTCGTGCCGGTCTTCATAGAAACCTCCCATAAGAGAGACCGGGAAACTTAGACTGACTCCCAGCGTAGCGTAACCTTTCCGCAAAAGCAAAGTCCAAAATGGTAATGGGACTGCTCGCGGCACGCACGAGCAGTCCCATTCGTCTATACCTGAACCGGCACCAGTACCGGCGTCAGCTCGCGAACCCGAAGGTCAGCGAGGTCGCAATTGTACTTCTCCTCCAAGCATGCGATGTCAGCAGGCATGAACTCGCAGCGTTCTGCGTCGTAACGCAGGAACGAATCCAGCACGCAAGGAAAGAGTCGCGGATTCCAGCCCCTCCCCTTCACCTCCCGCTTCCTCCCTCTCCGCAACTCCATCCTCACCGCTCCCTTCACCATCCGGCGCATGGAGTCGTTGGTCAGGAAATCAATCGGCAGGACGTGAAGGTTGACCGGCTCGTCAAATGCGCCTACGAACTCGGACTCCCGATCGTCGAACCCGAACCAGTACTTAAACAGCACGCGCAGGTTGCCGTGAAGCAACGCAGTGCGCGTCGTGGCGTCCTCCACCCGCTTGATGCGATCCCAGAACACGCGGCTATAGAAGCCGTAGTCGAAGATCGCCAGGTTGAGACGCTTCACGTCCTTCCCTCGCGCGACCCCGCCAAGCAGCAAGATCTCACTGATCGCGGGATTGAAGTGCTCATCGGAGATTTCGGGAGAAACGGCACGAAGCGGCCTCACACCAATCGCCGGCAGCTTCCCGGTAGGCCGTCTGCACAGAAACCCGGCGCCCAACATGACGAGTTGGGCAATCCGAGTCGCCAACTTGAGCGCAACCTTGTTCGTCATGCGTCACCTCCCTCTTAAAATCTTCTCACAGCATAATCCTGCCCGGCGAGAAAGTCAAAGCGCTTGTATTCCGCTGATGCGTTTGATACATTTGCTATATATAAGTAATAAATATTAAAAACTCATGTCGTTAAGAAAAATAACAATAACAGCGGGATTACTTCTTGCGGTCGGAATCGTTACCTCTGTCGCGAACGCAACTCATTCATGGAACGGCTTCCACTGGGGACGCACGGCAAATCCGTTCACGCTTCAGCTTGGCGACAATATGTCGTCTACGTGGGACGCGTATCTCGGAACCGCGGCAACAAATTGGAGCGCCTCAAACGTACTGGATACGGTTGTCGTCAGCGGTAAAACAAAACCGCGCGTCTGTAAGCCAACAAATGGCCGCGTTGAAGTGTGCAACGAGCGGTATGGCGCCAACGGCTGGCTCGGCATTGCGCAGGTATGGGTAAGTGGCGAACACATCGTACAAGGGGCGGTGAAAATGAACGATTCATACTTCCGGACGTCCACCTACAACACGCCGGCGTGGAAGAATCTCGTCGTCTGCCAGGAAATCGGCCACACGCTCGGTCTTGACCATCAGGACGAAATTTTTGACAATGCGAACCTCGGCACGTGCATGGACTACACCAATAACCCCTCGGCGAATCAATTCCCGAACCTGCACGACTACGAGCAACTTGAAGCGATTTACACGCATCTTGATACCGTGAACACCGTGCTTTCGTCGGGAAGCGCAACCGCCGGACAGGGCAAACCGGAAGGTGTTGGACGGGATATTGATGAAAGCGACCCCTCGGCATGGGGCCAAGTGGTGCGGCGCGATGCAAAAGGCAATGCTTCGCTCTATGCGCGCGATCTCAGCAACGGCGAAAAACTATTCACCTTTGTCACCTGGGCACAGTAAACAAATATAAAAGCACCCGAAAGCGGGTGCTTTTATATTGTGGAGATGGTGAAAGATTTCACTGCTCGCCGGCCTTCAGCCGCTGATCCATGAAACTCGGCAAAGTTTAAATGTCAAAAACTGCCGCTATAGCCTTTTACCGCAGCTTATGCAAAACCTCGTCCCAAGAAAACACTCGCTCCACGTTTTTGGGAAATTCATGCCGTCGGTTCCAGGGCTGATCAAAAAGAAATATCTTCACGCCTACGGCGGCGCAGTCAAACGCATTTTCTGGGCTATCATCAATCAGTACCTCTATCCCTAACGCCTCGCATATTTCAGACTTTTTGCGGGGCTCTTCTTTTAACCGAGAAGGACTTGCGTAATGGACGCCGGTAAAGACATCCGGAAAATGCTTCTCTATCCACAACTCCGTTTGCGTAATATGTTTATTTCGCCGCGCTGTAATAATGTAAAGTTCGTGCCCAGCCGCCTTAAGTGCTTGGATTGCTTTTAAAGATCCGACCATCGGGCTGACCTTTTTTGATCGGTTAGTTGTTAAAAACTCATCTATTTCTTTTCTGTTTTCATCGCGTTCGCCACCCCAGATTTCCTCGAAAAGGTAACTATAAAAATCATCCTTTTTATAATGCGTCCCGTGTTTCTTATTGTGCATCTCTATAATAGCGATGCCCGTATTCGCCACCACGTCGTCAAAATCAATTCCGATACGCATACATGTAGTATAATTTTTATTTCTCGTCTTTTCCATGCCCCTTCCCCGTTCAACTCTCGCAAACAAAAAGAAAACCGCCTGCTCAGGCGGTTTTCTTTTTGTGGAGATGGTGAGAGTTGAACTCACATCCGAATATTTTCTTCGAAAACGTCTACAAGCATAGTTCTAGAAAATCTAGGACGATTTGCTCTTGTGTTTAATGTTGCCTACCAGAACGTCTCAGCAACACGGTCCCTGTGTATAACACCGGTGATGCGCCGCAAGGGCATTGGCGCGCCGATGGCATTCGCCTATTAGGCGTATGCTAACGCAACATTTCTGTTGGCAGTTATAGATTTTGACACAGTTCACGAGTGTGCCTCCTCGGCTTGCAATTTTTGAAGAGCGATATCCGTCGAAGCCCGTCATCCCCAAAATGCGCAGGGCGCATTTTGCCCTGAGCCTGTCGAAGGGCTACATTTTTAATGTTCGCCCTATTTCCCTCTGCGTCTCCCGTTTTTTGATTGCCTCGCGCTTATCGGGCCCGCGTTTGCCGCGTCCCAAGCCAAGCTCAATCTTTACGAGATTACCTTTAGTATAAGCACGGAGAGGTAGCAATGTCAACCCCCGTTCTTTCATCTTTCCGATGAGTTCGCGGATCTCTGATGCACGCAGAAGCAGCCGTCGCGGCCGCGATGACTCATACTCTTTCGGTGTATTGCCCGGCTGATATGGCGAAACATCCGCGTTTAAGAGCCAAATCTCATTTCCACGCACAATGCCAAAAGCCCCGCCAAGATTCATCCTGCCGGCCTTCACCGCTTTAACCTCATATCCCTTGAGCTCAATCCCCGCCTCGTATGCTCCAAGAATCGTGTAGTTAAACCGCGCTTTGCGATGTTCGGCCAATGTCGCCATACGGAGAATATAGCACAATGACTAACTATTGACAAGCATCGCATAGTATGCTATATTGTGCTTAGTTTCCGCTAATGTTCGGCGGAGTTCAGAAGTCACCGGAGTTTCTCTGTTCGGAGGTCCGACCATGTACGAGATGATCATGATTCTCCTCGCTGCCGCCTTCGTCGCACTCATCACTGGCTGTCTGTACCACAAGCACCTCGCGAAGGTCGCGAAGATGCGCGCGGAGAAGCTGGCGCGGATCCGAACCACAACGGCTTGGCTCCGTCAGAACGTCCACCTCCCCAAGTTCGTCGCGCGGCGCAAGGAACAGCAGGAGGCGCGCACGAAGAAGTGGGCGCGTCAGGCGGAAGAACGGGGGCGTCAGCGCGAACTCGGGAAGAGGGTGAAGCGCATCCTGGATCCGTACTGGAATCTGGATGTCGAAGTTCGGGATGAGGCGCGCAAGCTCGGGAAGCTTCCGAAGGCGTACCCCCTCACAAGCGACGAGAATCTCGTACGCAAGTAGTCTCACGCAGTCGCGCCGCGGCTGCTGTTCACAAGACAGCAGCCGCGACTCATTTCTCTATACCATTTGCATAAATAAAGATTTCTGCTATGCTTTGTAGCAGCACTGACGGCTCGCGGCCATCACATTGATGTACGCGCTGTCGGAAGAAGGCGCTACTACTAAGGAGGTAGCAACATGACCAGGAAGAGGTTCAACGCACTGCTCGTCGCGCTTGCGATAATCGCAACCATGGCACTCGTCGGTGCATATCCGACGACCGTCGCCGCGGAGGACGAGAAGAAGCCTGTGGCTGAGGCGCCGCTCAGCCCGAAGGACAACTACCCCGTCTCCGTCACGTACTCCACCGTCGATGACGACCCATGCGTCACGATTGACGTGATCAACGGCGGAGCGACGCAGATGATGATCGTTTTCGGGGAGTGGAAGCAGACGGTGAGCTTCCGGCTGCGCACCGACAAGGAGCCGTTTGCGGAAAAGGGGGCGACATGGGCGGAGTTCTTCGGAAATCCCCACAAGTTGTGCAATAACGCATTCGCATCGGCAGTCATCGTCTGCCCGGACGAGGAGTGTTTGAGGGCGTGGACGGACTGGTACCCAAAGGCGTGCCAGGAGGCATGGGATCGCGCGCACCCCAAGCTGGAGCCCGCGCGCATCTTCCCCGATGGTCCGCACCCGCCGAAGTAGAAGTTCGCACCGCGGCCGTCCCGATGTTCATCATCGAGGACGGCCGCACACATTTTCATCACCCGACGAAAGAAGGCTGGCAAGGCGCTGAAAACCGAAAACGTAAGGGTCGCCATTGTTGCGCAGCAAACCGTCGCGCAGGCCAAGCGGGCATGGTTCCCGCCAACCTTTGAATAAAAATTATGGGCGGGAGAGCGAGGCCGAGCGCGAGCGCAATTTCCTCGCCGGGGAAATTGATAGCGTGTTTGTCGCGCAATAAGGGCGGCCCGAACAAACATTTGACTATTTTAAAAGCCTCTGCTAACCTGATGAGTATTCAATATACACGCACCAACAATCAAATAACCGCTCCGGAACTACGCGTAGTCGGCGCTGAAGGCGAAAATCTCGGCGTCATGAAAAAGGAGGACGCTTTGAAACTCGCGACAGATCAAGGGCTGGACCTTATTGAAGTCGCACCGCTTGCAAAGCCGCCGGTCGCGCGCATCATGAGCTTTGACAAGTTCCGCTACGAGGAGTCCAAGCGCATCAAGAAACAGCGCGCGATGCAGAAAACCGATGGGATGCGTAGAGTGCAGGTTGGCGTGAAAACCGCGACGAACGACCTGAATATTAAAGCGAAAAAGGTGAATGAATTCCTGACGGAAAACGGCAAAGTGGAAATTATGCTTGTCGTCCGCGGCAGAGAAAAATCGCATAAGGACTTCGCGCTCGCCAAACTCAAACACTTCTTAACCCTCATTGATCCGAAGCATAAAGTTGTCGCCCCGCCGAAGTTCATCATGCGCGGCATCGTGGTGCATATCATGAAGGTCACCTAAACACTAAATCCGCTTCCCATTCGCATTATTACCGAGCCCAATTCGCATCATTCGCGATTACTCCAATGAAAAAGAGTGTTTCAAAAAGAATAAAAGTCACGAAATCCGGAAAATTGGTCCGCCGCGTGATGGCGCAGGATCATTTTAAGTCCAAGCATCCGGGTTCGCGCACGCGCAAAAAGCGGCAGACATCTTTCCTCACGGGGAAATTCGCAAAGATTTTCATGCGATATTTAAAAACAAAAGCGTCTACACTCTAATATATGGCAAGAGTCAAAGGTGGCGTCCGCGCCCACAAACAGCGCGAAAAAGTGCTCCACTACACCAAGGGTTTCCGGTGGGGCAGAAAGTCAAAGAAAAAAGCGGCGCAAGAAGCGCTTGTGCACGCGTGGGACCATGCCTTCCATGGACGCAAAGAACGCAAACGCAATTTCCGCGCGCTCTGGCAGGTGAAGATGTCCATTGCCTCCACTGCAGACGGCATAAGCTACAGCAAGCTCATCGGAGCGCTTAAAAAAGCAAAGATTGCGCTGAATCGCAAAATGCTCGCGCACCTCGCCGAACACGAACCGGCGGCCTGGAAAGCAGTAATGGCAAAAGTCAAATAACTAAAAATCCCTCCGATAGCCATCGGAGGGATTTTTAGTTATTGCTTCTCCTCCCCTCCCATAATAATCGCCGGCATAGGTGCCTGCGGCGCGTGTCGCCGCTCCTTATTTTCCCCGGCAATGAACCGGTGCGCCCGCCGCAAAATCTCCATTGTATCCTTATGCTTCGTAAGCACCTTCTGCGCCTCGCCGAACGTGAACCAACCGAACCCCTCGTGCTCTTCCGCGCTGATAGTAATGCGCGCTTGCGTTGTTTCGGCAAGATACAAAATCACCACGCGAAAAATCTTCTCTTTTTCGTGTTGAAAAATAAACTTCTCAAACGCTTTAAAGTTCTGGCGAAATTTCAGCTCGCTCGGCCGCAAACCGGTTTCCTCCTTGATTTCGCGCAACGCCGTTTCCCAGCTCCGCTCCGCTTTCTCAATTTTCCCTTTCGGAAAATTCCAATATCCCCGCCCCGCGTAAAGCAGGAGGTATTTCAACCCATCTTCGGTCCTCCGGAAAATAATAATACCCGCCGATACTGTTTTCTTCATGGTGTTACCAATGTACAAATGACTGAGATGTTGAGTTTGTTTTATTGCTTCTTTGCTTCATTGCTTTTTGCGCGTCCTTTCAGCATACCAAGCATTTTCTCAACCGGCCAAGCATTGATGATGTCTTCACGAGTCGCCCAGCCGCGCCGCGCCTGCGCGATGCCATACTCCAGCACATAAAAATGCGTGGCTGAGTGGGCATCGGAATCAATAGACATTTTTACGCCAGCTTCAACGCACTTCCGGATATGTTCATCCTTCAAGTCCAACCTATCCGGAAACGCGTCAATTTCCAGGACGGTTCCCGTTTCTTTCGCCACCGTAATAATCGCGTCCATATCAACCTCATACGGAGGCCGCTTGCCGATGAGCCGCCCAGTGGGATGGAACAAAATGTCCACGTTCGGGTTTTGCATCGCGCGGATGATACGCTCGGTTTGTTTTGATTTCGGCAAATTAAACAGCGAATGTACCGAGGCGCCCACGACATCGAGCGTTTGTAATGCCTCATCGGAAAGATCCATAGTACCGTCCGCTAAAATATCGCACTCTGTACCCTTCAAAATCCGGAATCCTCTTTTGTTGAACTTTTTATTCAGCTCGTCAATTTCCTTTCCTTGTTCCAAAAGACGTTTTTCGTTTAAACCATTAGTCATCGCAAGCCGTTTGGTGTGGTCTGTAACAACAATATAATGCAAACCTACCTCTATGGCCGCTTCCGCCATTTGCTCAATGGAATCCGCGCCATCGGTCCAGCTCGTCTGCGTCTGGAGATCGCCCTGAAGGTCACCGTAGTTGATAAGCTTGGGCAGTCCATGCTTTTCCGCAGCCGCTATCTCCCCCGTCATCTCCCGCATCTCGGGCTCAATGTAGCCCAAGCCCAATTTCTCGTAAATCTCCTCTTCTGTTTTCCCCGCGACCCGAATCCATTCTCCGTCTCCTTTGCTTCTTTGTTTTCTTGCTTTTTTGCTTTCTTGAAACAGCCCATATTCATTCAACTTGTATCCTTTTTTGATAGCGAGCTGGCGCAACGCGACATTGTGATCTTTAGAACCGGTAAAGTAATTCAGCGCCGCGCCATAGGATTTCTTCGGCACCACGCGCAAATCCACATCCAGCCCATTCTGCAATTTAATCGCGGATTTCGTTTCCCCGTGCGCGAACACTTTCACGACATCCGGCATTGAAACGAAAAAATCCATCACCGGTTTCGGGTTGTCGGAAATCGCGAGAATATCAACGTCGCCAATGGTTTCTTTGCGGCGACGAAACGACCCCGCAACCTCCAGCCGTTCCACACCCTTCAAGCCTTCTAAGCGCCGCAGAATATCACGCGCGATAGGGAGTACAACACCGAGCGGTTTCCGCCCGCCGAAGCTTTTCAGAAATGCGATACCTTGTAAAATGTTTTGCTCGCTTTTTTCACCAAATCCCTTCAACTGCTTAATTTTTCCGGCCAAGGCAACAGCTTCAAGCTCCGCGAGATTCGTAACGCCGAGTTCCTTGTACAATGCCCCGATCTTCCGCGGCCCTAAACCCTGAATCCCGGAAAGCTCCGCGAGATTCACGGGTGTTTTCTTTTTCAGCTCTTCGTAATACTTCGATTTTCCGGTTTTTAATAACTCCTCGATTTTTTCGGCAATGGATAACCCCACGCCCGGAATATCTTCAACGGCTTTTAAACCCCCTTCGCGATACACGTCGGAAATTTCGCCGTCCAATGCTTCAACAACCTCCGCGACTTTTTCGTACGCGCGCGGCTTGAAAGGCACGCCCTGCATATCGAGGTATTCACCGATCTCCCGCAACACTTTTGCAATCTCCTGATTGGTCACGTTGGCTTGGACAGCTTTATTAGGACGCTGGCGTAGTTACATCCACAAGTACTTCCCCGCTAATGAAGCTAAAAAGCTCGCAGACTAAAGAAGCTCGTCTACTCCACCGTCGTTTACTCGCGATCCTTCAAAATCGGTGCGACAGCTCCTCGGCGTGAAGGTGGCAATACAAGATTCGGGACGCTCAATAACAACGCCGCGGAAAGTAACGCGAAAATACCCGCGAAAATAAACACCGAGCTATAGCCGATCCACGTTGCCATGATGCCCCCAATCAATCCCGTGGTACCCACGGCAAAACCGACGGCGGTACTATCCAGCGCGTAATCCAATGAGCGATGTTTTTTGTCCAAATGTCCGGCGAAGAGTGACGAGAATGACGGCACATAGAGCGCGAACCCGACTGCCTTCAGCAGTTGCACGGCATAAACGTGCCATACACTCGTCGCCAAGGAAAATCCGAATGCTGAAACGCCAATAACAATAAGAGAAAGAATCAACGCGTAAAAATCATCCCGTTCCCCATCCGTCTTATCAAGAAACAACGCAATAGGTATTTGCAGTACCGATTTAAATATCCAATAAATCGCCACCGCGATACCCACGGTGACCAGCGTCGCTCCCGCGATATTTCGCACAATGAACACCGAAAATATCGGGTCCAAAAAACCCCAACCCGCCCACAAAAATACATCGGCAAGAATAAAGCGCTTGATGAACCTGCTGATGTTGAAATTAAAGGAAAGACCAAACCGCATAAGGCCTACACTGGCGCGTGAAATGTAAACTCCCCGTCCTTCGCGTCAACCGTGACCGTTTGCCCTCTCACGATTTCTTTCCGAAGAATTTTTTCGGCAAACACACTGCGCAATTTGTTGGAGATGACGCCACGCAATGGACGCGCGCCGAACACCGGATCATAGCCCTGCCGCGCGATTTCCGAAACCGCCGCATCAGTAAACCGCACATCAATCGCTTGCGCTTCTTTGATGGTTGCGACGAGATCCGCAAGATTAAAAGCTGCAATTTTCTTAATATCATCCGGCGACAGCGTCTTAAACACAATAATACCAGAAAATCTGTTTAAAAGCTCCGGACGGAAGTAGTCGGTGAGTTTTTTCTTGAGCTCCACGGTGATATCGTTAATATGTTGTCCCGCCTCCAGCGATGTTTTAATAAACTCCGAATGCGCATTAGAGGTTGCGATGATGATGGTATTCTGGAAATCCACGGTGCGGCTCAAATTGTCGGTCAAGCGGCCATCGTCAAACACCTGCAAAAACAAATTCAAAATGTCCGGATGCGCCTTCTCAAACTCATCGAGCAGCACCAAGCTGAACGGCTTTTGCAAAATCGCGTCGGTTAATGCCCCTGAAACCGCGCCGTCAGGAGATCCGATAAACCGAAAGAAACTCTGTTTGTCCTGATACTCCGTCATATCAAAGCGCACCATTGCCTCAGATGAGCCGAATTGGATTTTTGTGAGGATCTTTGACAACTCGGTTTTACCGACACCGGTCGGTCCCACAAAAAGGAATGTGGCGATGGGACCGCCTTTACGCGACAAGCCGCTGCGGTATTCGCGAAGCGCGCGCGACACCGCCGTCACGGCCTCCTCCTGATCCACAAGTTTTTTATGAATGAGCTCCTCAAGATTCAACAACTGCTCCGACTCTTTTTCACCCGCGGCATGAAGCGGCACGTTAATCTTCCGCTCGGCAACCGCAACGACATCCTCGGCGTTCACAAGTTTGTCCCCGCGTTGTGATGCATCCGCAATCGCCTCTTTGAGCAGCCCTTCGGCGCTTGATGGCAGCGGTCGCTGGCGCAGATAGCGGTGCGCGACGCTGACCGCTTTTTTGATCGCGCCAAAGCTGATGACCGCGCGATACTGCCGCTCAAAAAGAATGGATTGGTACGCCAAAATTTTTGTCGCGTCGTCTTCGCTGATTTCCGCGACGCGGACATGTTCAAATGATGATGAAAATCCGCTTTGCGGTTCAATGTATTGCTTAAACTCTTTGGGATATGTCACTCCGATTGCCGAAAATGCGTCGCCTTGAATTGCGGGAATAAGAATGTCGGCGATATTCATGCCTTCGGCGCCGGACGTTTTCACGAGGTTGTGAATGTCTTCAATGAGCAACACCACGTTTCCCGCCCGTATGACCTCATCAATAATCCTCTGCACCCGCGCGCGGAGCGTTGCGGGATCGGCGCCCGCAGTGAGCCGCCCGATGTCCAGCGACACCAGCCGCTTGTCAAAAAGCGGTGCCGGCACGCGGTCTTTTGCCATTTCAAACGCCAGATGCGCAATCATAGTGGACTTCCCAACGCCCGGCTCGCCAATTAAGAGCACGTTCGAATGCGTCGGGCGCGAGAGCACGTCCACCATTTGCTCATATTCATTCTTGTGGCCAACGAGAAACCCTACCTGCTCCAAACGCGCGAGGTCGGTTAAATCTTCGCTGTAGCTATCAAGCATCGGCGTTGGCCTGGCAGTCCAGGCGCGATTCATCACGCGATGCCGCACATTGTATGGCCCGTGCGCGAGGCCGGTTAAGGTCGCTGGCATGCGACGCAAACGGGCAAACGCGCGGTGGAACCGGCTGAAAATCGCCGCGTGTTCAAAGTCAGCTGGCGCGACATTGAAAAGGTCAAGCAGATTTTTAAGCTCGGTGTCGGGAATGGCGCCTAATGCCGCGAAAAGATCTCTCGGAGTAACGTCAAAGCTTTCGTTCCGGAGCGCCACAATAAACGCCTCTCGCGCGAGCGCCTCCAATTGAAGCGCTGCCGTCTCCTCACGAACCGCCAGAGATTTTTTCTTTATCCACTCGTCAACTTTTGCGGCAAGCTCGTCCGCGGAAATATCCATACGCGAAACTGCCGCGCGGATATCCTTCCGCAACAGCAATTGCTGAAACATGAGCAAATAAAAATGCCCGGAAAAAACGCTGACTCGTCGCAGGGCGGATTCCAAAACACCGAACGACGCCGGGGCGATATAGTCCGCAATATTTACGCGTCCTTTAGGGATGCGGATAAATTGCCGCTCAGCCTGTCCGTAATGGAGCAGTCGGTCGGCGAAGAAAAGCGCCGCAAGGTAACCGAGACCATTCAAGCGCGGCACATCCGAGAGCAACAACGCAATCGTTCCGGCAACGCCGATGCCATACGCGGAGAAGGAAATAAACCGGACCAAAAACCTGCCGGCTTCGCCCATCGCAAGTCGCGGATCGGAAAAATAAAACCGCTGTGTCGTGTTATCCATATATCATAAGACGCAAAAAATAAAGCGGAATTGCCGCCCACGCGAGATATGCCGCGGCCCCTACCGCAATCACCGCGCCATACGCAATAAATCCGACGCCGGTCCGCACCGCGCGCACGGGAATGCCGATCATGTAGCCGATAAACGAGTAGTCGCGGTACAACGGCTGGAAAAAGTAGCGCAGCGTAATACGCAACGCAAGCGTTTGATCAAGATATTCCAAGATATTCAAAAATTTTCCGCCGATGGCAAAATAACCCCCGACATACCAGTTGACGAGAAACCGCCAGATACGATAAAAAAACCGTCGCACAAGATAGATAACCGCCTGAACCATACTTTCAGTATAGACGAGGCATGAACGGTGAGCCACTGGCACGCGCAACTTGCGTGATTGGACAATATTGATTATGCTATGGATAGTTTTCGGTCGCCCAACAAAAGGAGATGAACATGGGCTGCCACGATGGGACGCAAACTAGCGAAGAACTCGAGTACGACACGCTCACGGATCAGCTCCGGAAACTCACGAAGATGTGCAAGGGGGTGTCGCTCAAGGAGTTCACCGCCGGGGACACCGAGATGCTAATCTACTGCTACGGTGGGGGGGAGCACAACATCCATCATCGGCCGTCGAACGCGACGCTCCGTGAGTGGATTCGCTGTTTGAAGCTGATAGCATACGGCGACGGCACCGACTAGCAAGCACGAAGCGCCCGGCACTCACGCGAGTGACGGGCGCTCTCATTTTTAAAATAATGCCTACCCCCGCCCTTTTTCCCATACAAAATGTTGACGTTTCTGGTGCATAAGCTATAAAAACGTCAACATTTGGACATAGACGAAAAAGTGCTTGGGGTTGTCACCCGTGCCGTTTGCGATCCTTAACGTTGAACATCTTGACGACACCGTATTCACCGTCATAACCCGGAGTGATGGAAACTTTGCCGGCGCGCATACGTTCAATGCCTTCGGCAATTTCCGGCCGCGTCGCGGCGGCGATCTGCGTGGGCGACGCATCTAAACTCACAACCAATTCTGACCCAAGCGCAATGATAAGTTTTTGATATTCCTTCTGTACGGCTTTACTCTTTGGACCAACATTCAGCGCTTCGCCGATGACTTCATCCAGCGGCACCGCGCTCCAATATGGCGGACGGCGTGCGTCGCGATACCCATCCTTTCGGTCGGCAAGCCCCGCAACGCGATGCAAAACCCCGACCGTTACTTTCTGCCCGCATTTCGTACAGATTCCCTTATGTTTTTTTGTTTGCTCTGGAGTCCAAGCAATGCCGCATAACCGATGCCCATCGTAGTGGTAACGTCCCTCTTCCGGAAAAAATTCAATGGTGCCGAGAAACTTACCCCCTATGTCATTCTGAGCGGAGCGAAGAATCTCCCGACGCGCGCGAGATCCTTCTCCGCCCGCTGGCGGATCAGGATGACGGGGCGCTGACGGGATTCCGTTTTTAATTGCTCCTATAATACCGCCGTATGACAACGCACAATCAAACACATTCGCCTCGCGCCCGATGCGCTGTAAGCTGTGCGAATCGGAGTTGGAGATCAAGGCAACGTTATCCAAAGAAGACAATCTCCAGTTCATCGGCGGGTCGGACGACAACCCTGTTTCAACGGCAAAAATATGCTTTGCGTAGTCGCCAAAACATTCGTCCAATGAATCAAACCCCGACATGGAGCCGAACACGGAAAACCACGGGGTCCAGATATGCGCGGGCACAAGTACTGCGCCGTTATGCCCTGAGCCCGTCGAAGGGCTACATTCAAGCACAATTTTTAATAAGTCCTCGGAATCAATGCCGATTATCGGACGTCCGTCGGATTTCAGATTACCGATGCGCCCCAGCACGGTATTTATTTTTTCAACCGTGGCAAAGTCCGGAGCGAAAATGAGGTGGTGCACCCGCCGCGTCCTGCCGGCGCGCGAGTAAATACACGAAATTTCAGCGGTGAACAGGAATCGCGTCGCGGTCGCCAGCGTCCCCTTCAGCGTCTTTTGTTTGAATTGTTTTTTTAACGCAAAAAGTCCCGGCTCCGCTGGCTCAAGTTTCTGCTTCAACTCTTTAAGCCACAACGGATGCGTAAAATCCCCCGTCCCCATGACCGTGATGCCCTTGTCGTCCGCCCATGCGTCAAGCGTTTCAGGAAGCATCATCGACGACACCGCGCGGGAATACTTGGAGTGAATGTGTAAATCGGCAACGATGCGCATGTGTTTATGCTACAACCTATCTCTAAAATGGGAAGAGGCGGTCGCTATTGGCGACCGCCTCTTTATCACTGCCGCGGCAACGGCTCGCCGCACAAACAGCATTCGTTATGCTGCGCGGCACAGTCCGGGCACCACGAAACCGAGAAGTTCGGGTAGTGGATCTGTAGGAAGTGCTGACAGCGCGCCGCGAGACGCCGTACGGGCTTGTCGATTCTCGTCGCTTCATCGGCGCGCTTATGGCACGAGGGGCACACAACATCCTTCGGCTCGCTCATAACTCGCCTCCCTAGTTCCGCTCGGCGACGTCGCCGATATCACACGGACGGACCTTCCTAGGATGCGGGCATGGAATCTTGCGAAGTTCGCCTTTTGTCCCGACCGCGGGGCATGCACGACAACGGTACTGCGACTGCCCATCGGGATGCTCTCGCACACAGCGCACCTCATCGTGCGTGCCGATGCCGATGCCTTTCTTCGCTCGCCGCCTCGGACGCGACAAGCCCTTCTTTCTCTTTTTCACTACAGACCCTCCGAAAGGAAGAAATCGTAGAGGGAGTTTCTACCAGAAGTATGCAAAATTAGGAGAAAAAACACAAGAGAATACCCCCGATCGCTTCAAGCGTTCGGGGGTATCGGAA
This sequence comes from bacterium, assembly GCA_030649055.1. NCBI lineage: Bacteria > bacterium. Next base: position 63,220 of record JAUSGH010000003.1, read on the forward strand.
CTTACGCGTAGATTGTGCGGCTCTGTCCCCGCACAAAATTCAGGAGGTAGTTCGGGCCGCACACGCCGAACTGAGACACGATGCCGGAATTTTTCCATCCGGCAAAAGGCTGTTCGCCGGGCCAGGCGCCGGTCGTAGCACCCGCCTCGCGGTTCACATAGAGCACGCCCGCATCTATGTTTTCCAGGAAGTGCGCCACTTCCCCACTATCGAAACTGAAAAGCCCTGCGGTAAGTCCGTACTCGGTGGAGTTTGCGATTTCCACCGCTTCGCGAATGCCTCTCGCATACGTCCGAACACACAGCACCGGCATGAACAGTTCCTCGTAGTGGAGCCGATGATTTGCAGGCAAACCGGAAACGATGACCGGCTCGGCAAAGTAACCGCCCGGCGCATGTGACTTTTTCCGGATTACCGGGACAATCACGTCCGCGCCGCTCTTCATGAGCTCATCACGAACACCGAGGTAACGCCCGTACGCCCTCTCATTGATGAGCGGCCCAAGTGTCACGTCATGTTCGCGCGGATCACCCATCACGAACTCCTCCTCGGCCGCTTTGACCACCGAGGCAATTGTTTTTTCCTTCAGCGACTCGTGGACGATGAGTACCGAGCATGCGCTGCATTTCTGCCCGGAGTAGCTGAACGCCGAACGCGCGACGCCGCGCCCCATCGCCTCGAGAGATGAGGCGCTCGGTGTCACGATACAGCTGTTTTTCCCGCCAAGCTCTGCGACAATCTTCGGCGCAGGCTCAGAATGATCAAGTGCCCACTTCAGATGGGAACCGACCTTTTTTGATCCGGTAAACGCAAGCCCGGAAATGTATCCCCGACTCTCACGCATGCCGCATTCAAAGTCACGATCGGACGCAATCACGCAGGCAAACACGTCCCGGCCGAGAGATACGTTGTTCATATGCTCACACGCGTCAATAAACGCCTGATGCAAGCGCGTTCCCGTGAGCGGCGCATCCAGCGAAGGCTTGAACACCACCGCATTGCCCGTGAGAAGCGCTCCGGTGCACATGCCAACCGAGAGTGCCATCGGGAAGTTGAACGGCGCGATGACGGCAAACACACCCATCGGGCGCATCACCATCGTATTTGCCTTCGCTCCCACGCTCGTTTTGAGCGTCACCGTGTAGCCGCCCGCCTCTTCGTAGAGATTGCAGTAGTAACGGATGAGGTCAACAGCTTCGCATGCCTCAGCCTTTGCCTCACCACGGGTCTTCCCCGCCTCCACCATCATCAACGCGATGAACTTAGCGAGCTGCGCCTCAATGTTCGCCGCCCACTGCCGCATGACGGCGATGCGTTCACGGAACGGCACTCCCCGCCACGTCTGTTGCGCAACCGCGGCGCTCACGAACAATTCGGAAACGTATCGCCAGCCGGAAACCGACTGCGGCCACCGCGCGATGACCGCGTTCGGATTCGCAGGATTGCGGTCTTCGAGACACCCCGGCTTCTGAGGCCCGGTTTTCGCGCCCCACAAGACCGCCCGAATCGCCTCGTCAATCTCCGCGTGATCTGCCTCGGTCACCTTGAGATTGGCATAATCCGCCCTTTCCATCACCGGCACTCCTTAACAGAGAATCAGAAGAGCTGCACACACACTACCAACACGCCACCGCCAAGTCAATAAATACTAAGATTTTTGTGCGCCCATGAGGAATCGCCTCAAACTTCAGCTGAAGTTTGAAATCTTCAGCTCCTCGTCGGAGCTTGCGACCCGCGGTTCGATTCCTCGCACACATGCAGAAACCCGCCATATGGCGGGTTTCTGCATGTGTGCGCCCATGAGGAATCGAACCTCAATCTCATCCTTCGGAGGGATGCATTCTATCCGTTGAACTATGGGCGCTTTGCACCAACACCATATCATCAAAAAGCAAAAATATCCACTTAAAAAGGCGCGCCCGCAGAACAGACATGTTCTGCGGGCGGATCTCCTACACGGTCGGACTCTCCCAGTGGTACTTCTCGAATGCGCGCTTCAGCACTTCGGCGTCCACCGACTGCTTCGCCTCTTCACGGTTCAACGGATTTGCGGCGCCGCAATGGAGGCACGCCGCCTCAAACCATACCTTCAGCTTGTCCGCGCTGCGATGAAACGTCACATTGCGCAGCTGCGTCAAGAATGTCCGCTTGCAACCCACACATTCCATGCGGTGCAGCGATGCGGTGACAACGGCTTGCGGAGTCATTGAGCTACACCTCCGTAAATGGAGTTTTGCCAAGCAGAGCAACTATCTGAAATCTAGTCCTTTTTAGAAGATTTTGCAACTCCCCACGCAATGCCGATAACAAACCACAGCATCAACCGACCCGGCTGAAGTGTCCACAAAAAGTGGTCAGTGAGGCCAAGCAGTAATAATGCGACGAGCATTATTGCTGAAATACTAAGTTCTAAATCCCAAATCCTAAACAAATTCAAATTTCTAAAACTCAAAATATAAAACGGTTTCCGATTTTGGTCATTTGGATTTTGATATTGTTTAGGATTTCGTGCTTGGGATTTAGAATTTAAAAATAGCGAAACAAGAAAGGCTACGAGCGCTACAGCTCCAACTATACCTATCTCCGACGCCATGAGTAAGTAAATATTATGTACCGGCTCCCACTGCCACGCCTTGGTCATTCCCACTTTTTGATACAATCCGTTGCGCACGGAATAAAGCACCTGATTCCCGACACCGACGCCAAGAGGATGTTCGCGGACGAGGGAAAGGCCGAGTGTATTGTACTCCAACCGCGCTACCACCGAGGGCTCGGTCGTGCTAATGCGCGCGCGAGGAAAAACGAAGGGGCGTAAGATAGCCACTAGGGTATAGCCACTAGCCACTAGAACGACGAGAAGCAATAATGCGCGGCGACGGAGCTCGCTGCGCGCGAAGCAATACAGCAATAAAGCAATTGAAGCGATGATCGCCACAAGCCACGCGGTGCGGGAAAAAGTCAGAACAAGCCCGAGGAGAACGATGAATATTCCGGCAACAAAAAAGTCGTCATTGCGAGCAAGGCGAAGCAATCTCACATTATCGTAAGGTTGCTTCGTCGCTTCACTCTTCGCGATGACGTTCGGTTCCTGTTTTCGTAGCCAAAGATAACACAAGCTTATCAGTCCCAGCACCAAAAACGCCCCGAGCACATTCGGATGCGGAAACGTGCCATACGCGCGAAGAATTTTTCCGCCCGCGACAGCGAACTTCGCGATACCGGGCGCGTGCGCCGAAAGCGCGGGCTCACCCAACAACCACAAGTCCGAGCTTCCCTGCCGAGCAAATTGCGCGAAAGCGATGAGCGACTGAAACACCGCGGACGCAGCAATAACCGTACAGATAGTATCGAAACAGACAATTCCCCGACGAAACACATACGCAACCGCAACCGCAAATGCCACTGCTAACGTGAGCCGCGCAAAAGCATACGATGCAAGCAACTTGTCCGGCGCAAAAAACACGGAAACGCCCGCGAGCAGAACGAAAAGTGATAATGTAACCCTTCGACTTCGCTCAGGGAATAAATCTGCCTTGCTTTCTTGTTTTCTTGCTTTCTTGTTTTCTTGGATATACGCATGCGCCGCCACAACCAAAAAAGCCACAAGTAAAATGTCACTCGCATACAAAAACGCCGCCTCGTACTCATGAAACCCCGGCGTAAACTGAAACAAAAGTTTGCGCGTGCCAAATGGCAGCGCAAAAAGTAAAATGTACAAAAAAGCGCTAGTCATGCGGAAACTCCACCGTCACCTCTTCCACCACGCTCGGCTCGCCCGCGAACCTATGCGTCAGTTTCACTTTATGAAATTCGTCTTTAATCTTACGTGCCAATTTATTCACGAGCTGATTTTCGGTAGCAGTGACCGTCCACTTACTACCCTCCGTTACGACGGCAATCAGCCGATCCATCGGGTCGCGGTCATACGCGCGGTCACCATACCCGCGGATTAATTCCTCAAGCGCTGTTCTGGATTTTTCCGGAACACCCTTGATAACAATGCGTCCTTCATACCGTTTGTTCGCAATCATCGTGCACGCGGGGCATTTTGCGAACGCGACTGCCGCATTGTTTTTCGCCAAACCCGCGGCTTCGGGGTTATTCAGCCGATCCAAACTGTGATGCCAATGCTTTTTGAAATATACCGCGCCGCAATTTTTGCAAATAATCAGCCCCTTTTTTCCCGCCCCGAACTCCGCCTGCGCTGCCCGAGAAAGCTTCGGAACTTGCTGATAAGATTTTTTCGGTTGATTTGAGTTGTAAGCCATATTGCTTTAATTATTACATAAAAACGCTAACTAGCGCGAGCGCAAAGATAATGTACAGCGGCAGAAGCGCGCACCATGAAAGTCGTAGCAGAAGCACCGGCGCATTTTCGCGGTTGGCGCGCTGCCACAAATAAATAATAAGCGCGCCCTCCACCGCTAAAAAAGTGCTGCCGATAAATCCGATGAGCGCGAGAAAATTCGTAAAACCAAACGCGTATAATGCCGGCGGCAGGACAACAACAAACGCGCCGGCAACCCAGGCAGGAAAACGCAGGTCGTCGCGCAAAATATTTTTCACATTCAACCCAACAATAATGTATGAGCTCCAAAGCGAAAGCAGTCCTAAAATTCCGATAACAACAAGCGTTCCGCTTGAAACAACACCACGCAACCCCGAAACCGCATCCGCGGAAACAACAGGTGAAAGCGCCCACACCGCGACGACAAAAAGAAAATAACAGAAGGCAGGTAAGAGGGTACCGGCGACCACCGAGCGGCGGATGTCCGAAGTCGCCGCGACATCGCGCCGGAAATACGTAATAATTTCCGCGACTGCGACGCGGCCGGAAAGCGAAAAAAGTACGGGGCCGATGGCAAGAAGCGCTACGCCAAGCGGCAACGGCGCGCCGCCGTAGGTAATGAGCGGCGCGGCCGAAGAAAGTCCAAGCCAAAATACGAATCCGAAAATCGCCACAATGCCGCCGGTAATAAAAAATTCAACCGCCGCGAAACGCCGCACGCTCAAAAATATCGCGAGCGATCCGAAAAACCAGAACGCAAACACCCCGGATGCCGGCGCGGCCGAAGGCACTACCAACGAAACAAAGCTCTGCGCGAGCACCAGATACACGAGAAGCACGAGAAATGTCTGGAGCACGCCGGTAACAAACGTGAGCCACAGCCCCGGCGTCCCAAGATAATACCGCGCCACGCCGACAAAGTTAGGGCTACCCGGTGTGCGCAGCAGAAGATCCGCATACAACAAATGCACCGTTGCAAACACTAACCCAAGCAGACCAAGGTAGAGGCCGGCGACAACCGTACCGAATGGATGCAAGACATACGGCAACGAAAAAACTCCCGCACCGATGATGGCGCCGGAGAGGATGCCGACCGGAAGGAGAAAGCGGCGATACGCGCGACGCATCGCGTCAATCATGAGAACCGTATGAGGACTGATGTATTGAACGCCCGAAAAGCTTCTTGCTGGTGAACCAAAAACCGACAAGCACAAAAAGCGCAAGGAATGTCGCGAATATGGCAACCACATAAAGGCCGAATCCGACCGCCATACCGATAGCGGCAGCAGCCCAAAGTCCGGCGGCAGTGGTGAGTCCTCGGACACGCGAATCGTTGAACACAATAAGCCCGGCTCCCATGAAACCGATTCCGGTAACAACTTGCGCAGCGATGCGCGTCGGATCAACTCCAAAAACTCCGGGAGCCGCCTCGCTTGAAATCACAGTAAAAAGCGCGGACCCCAGCGCCACAAGCGCGTGCGTACGCACGCCGGCGTGCTTATGCGCCATCTCGCGTTCCAAGCCGATGAGCGTTCCCAAAAACACAGCAAGCGTAAGCCGGAATATAAGCACCGCGTCTTCACTCCCCAAAAAGTCAACAAAAAATTGCATAGCGCGCCCGTAATAAATTACTCCGCCGCGTAAACCATATCGCCTTCACGCACGCGATCCTTTACTTTCACGCCGACCTCCTGACCTTTTTTCGTCGCGGCAATCGGCTTCCGGTCATACTCCATGGAATCAAGCGTTTGCGTGAAATCCGTCGTCGCACCCTTAAACTGCACATTGGCGCCGGCGTTGATCACCCCAGCGCACTTGATGATGCCGACTTCAATGCCGCCGTAATAATGCGTCACAACACCGATAGGCTTCTGCTTTTTCGGAGCCGCTTTTTTAACGGCCTTCTTCACTGTTTTCTTTACTGATTTCTTCACGGCCTTCTTCGCCGGCTTTTTAATTTTTTTCTTTTTTATTTTCATGTTTTTCGTGTCACTTTAAACCTTTAAATATTTAAATGCCCGCGCGCTGCCTACCCCCGCACATGACTCTCGCCATAGTGATTCCCCTTCCCTTCATCAATCGCTTTCACCACGAGGCCCAGCAGCTCCTTTGGATCTTTGGAAAACACCACCTTGCCCATGCCGCGATGCGACTTCTCCAAAATATCTCTCAAATAATCCGCCGTACCGCCGCTTCCCTCTAACACACCCATGGGCTTATTATCTTCAAAACCAATCGTAAACTCGTTCAGCGTTCCCATGCGGCCGCACACCGTGATAATGGCATCTGCCGAACGCGTAAGCAGGAGGTTACGTCCGGAATAGTCAAATCCGGTATAGATGATGAGGTCGTGATAATCAATCGGCAACCGGTACGTTTTTAAATGCGCGGCTTCAGACACCGCCGGCGAAAGACCGATGACGGTCCCGCCTTCGCTCTTCGCACCTTTGGCCGCCCAATAAGGAATACCGATGGTGGCGCCCGTCACAAGCACCATGCCCCGCCTAGCGACTTCACGCCCGATCTCTTCGGCTTTTTCCAACGCGTCAACAGCGCAATGCCCCGTTTCCGCGGCTCCGGAGATGCAAATCTTATACCTCGGCTTGTTGGTAAATTTATTATTCTTCATAAAATTTTACAAATGTACGAATATGATACGAATACACGAATGAGTATTGTACCGCTTCGATTTCACTCAGCGAATAATTTTATATCCTGAGCTTGTCGAAGGATTACATTAACTTTTCACTCTTCACTATTAGTTATTCGCTATTTTTAAATTATATCACACGTTTCATCCTGAGTGGGCACGACGGCGCCAACCGCGAGTTCGTCTCTCATCTTTTGCGCCAGCACGCTAGAGGCCTCGCCTTCGCCCTGCACGATGAACACTTTCTTTACACTCTCGCGCATCGGCGAAATCCACGCAAGGAGCTGTGTTTGGTCCGCGTGCGCGGAATACGCCGGAATAGAACGCACCTTGCAGCGCACCTGAACATTTTCCTTAAAAATCTTCACTTCCTTCGCGCCATCCAAAATCATGCGTCCAAGCGTACCCACGGACTGATAACCGACAAAAAGAATCGTACTTTGCGGATCCTGCAGATACCGGGACTCGTGATGCAAAATACGTCCGCCGTTGGACATACCCGACCCGGCGATAATCACCTTCGGTGGCAGTACCTCGTTAATCGCTTTTGATTCTTCGGTAGTCAGTGTAGTCTGCAGGCCGGGAAAATTAAAGATAGCGTCGCCTCTTCCGATCATCGCGCGCGTCGCCGCGTCAAAGTACATTTCATATTTTTTATAAATCGTGGTGAGCTTGATGGCCAACGGGCTATCAACGAAGATCGGCACGCGCGGAATTCGCCCCTGTTCAACCAAGCTGTTCATTTCAAAAAGCAGTTCCTGTGTGCGCTCCATAGCAAACGACGGGATCATCAACACGCCTTTAGACCGCACCACATCTTCAATTGCATCCTCCAACGCCTCCTTACGCGTCGCGGAGGGTTCATGCAAACGGTCGCCATAAGTGGACTCAATCACCACCGCGTCCGCCTCGGTAAAATATTCTTTCTCACCGATAATCGGGGCAGGTGAATTGCCCAAGTCTCCCGAGAAAAGCACGGTCTTCCCTTCGGCCGAAACCGAAATAATGCTGGAGCCCAAAATATGACCCGCGTTATACAGCGTCACCGTAAAAGGTCCGACGCGAACCGGCGCGTGGTATTCAACGCCTTTCCACGCCCCAACCACATCATTCACTGCCGCAATATCGTAAATCGGCTCTTTTTTAAGCTTCTTCGCTTCCTCAGTAATGATATGCTCGGAATCAATCAACATAAGCTCAGAAAAATCTTTTGTCGGAGGCGTGGAATAGACCGTTCCGCGGAAACCATCGCGATACAGTTTCGGCAGACGTCCGATGTGGTCAATGTGCGCGTGTGTCACAAAGACCGCGCTGATGCTTTTCGGATCATACTTAAACGGCTCAAAATTGTGTTTCTCGCAGAAGTTGCTGCCTTGGTGCATGCCGCAGTCAACCAAAATTTTCGTGCCGCCGGACTCCACAAGGTAATTCGCGCCGGTCACCGCGCCAACGCCGCCGTAAAAAGTGATTTTCATATATTGAGTATAAAACAATCCACCTCCCCGTGCCATAAGGCATGGGGAGGTGAACATCGTAGAGTAGCGCCGCTAGTGCCCATCCGGCGCGTAGCGCACTTCGGGAATGCCGTGGCTGTCCTTCTCCACCGTGAATGCGTGGCCGACAGGACGCCCCGGATATTCAAAGAGTCGCACGTCCTTCGGGTCTCCGTAACGCTCGCGGATGACGACATACGTCCGGAGACCGGACGCGGGGTAGTCGAGGTCCATGCCGCCGACGATGTCGTAGACCACGCCAAGCTTGACGTTGGACTTCGTCAGCGGATGCCCGAGGGTATCCGCCGAAGCCGCCGAGTAGGTCACTCGCATGAATACGCCGAGCGCCACAATGACGACGACCGCGATGAGGCGCGTTGCGTACTCCCACCCGCGGTGGGCACACCAGAAACCGATGAGCGTCAGCACGAGAACCCCTACCCCGCACCCGAACGCCATCTTCAGAAGTACCGGCATCGTCGTGTCTCCGACAAAGAAATTCAAACTACTTTCATGCTACTCCCAGTTATAATCACGCGTCAACAATCAGCGCGCAGAATCTCCTCCACCACTCCCCGCTCGCTCCACGGAATCTTTTTCCCGCGCGCGAGGTGCATCCACGGCTCGCTGCCTTTCCCTGTCATAATCACAACGTCGCCCTTCTTTGCAATATGGAGCGCGCGTCGGATAGCTTCGCGCCGGTCAAGCACTAATTCATAATCCGTTTCCGCGGCAGGCGTTCTCCCACGCTCCTCCCAAATGCCGCGCTCAATTTGTTCAACGATCGCGAGTGGCGGCTCATCGTACGGATCTTCGTTCGTAAGATAAATCATTTTGCAATACCGCGCGGCAATGGCACCCATGGCGCTCCGCTTCCACGCGTCCCGCCCTCCCCCGGCGGCACCTAGCACGCAAATGAGTTTTTGCGCGCCGTCACCTGAGAGCGCGCGGTACACGGCCTCCAATGAATCCGGTGTATGCGCATAATCAACGACCACCACGAACGGCTGGCGCGCAACGTACTCCATGCGCCCCTGCACGCCCTGAAACGTTTCTAATGTTTTAAAAATCACCTCGGTCGGAATATCCAAGGCGCGCGCAAACGCCACCGCGGCGGCGACGTTTTCCAAGTTGAAATCATTCTGCAACCAACTGGAAATCATTTTTTTCGCGTCGCGCGAGTCAAGACGATAACGAGCGGAAAGTTCATTGTAAATAAAATCCTCGCGGTGGAAAAACAATACCTTGCCGGAACCGTTCGCGGCTTTTTCAAAATACTCTTTGCCATCCAGCCGCTCGTTGATGAAAAAACTTTTGTTCGGTTTCACTGACCGGTGCGCGACATCATAAAAAAACTGTACTTTAGCGGCGCGGTAACGCTCAAAGCTGCCATGCGCCTCAATGTGCTCAGGGTGCAAGTTAGTAACCAACGCCGCGTCAAAATCCACAAACCGGTGGCGATATTGAAGGATGCCCTGCGAGGTCACCTCAATAAGCGCATAGTCGCAGCCCGCGTTCGCCGCGCGGCGCAAAAATCGCTGCGCAAATCCCAACCCCGGCATGGTCATGGAAGTTGTGTTTTTTTCACTCTCATCGCCAACCTTAATCCGCACCGAACTCATCAGCGCCGTTTTCTTTCCGGCGGCGACCAGTATAGCGTTGATAAGCTCCAACACCGTTGACTTGCCCTTTGTGCCCGTCACGCCCAACACGTAAAGTTTCCGCGATGGGAAACGATAAAAGATCGCCGAAAACCAAGCGATAGCGAAATGAAATGCGCGCTTGAGTGGCGTAACCATATATTTACGCCTTTATCCGACGCAATGTTTCTTTAAGCCGCGCGGAAAGCCCAACGGTCGTCGGATCAATCTTCGCAATCGCCGCGCGCGCCTGCTGTTTGCTGTACCCCAAACTCACTAACGCTTCTTCCAAGTCCGCATCGGATTCCATCTGCTCCACGTAGGCGCCGGACCCAAGCATCACAACCTTGCCTTTAAGCTCCAGCACCACGCGCTCGGCGGTTTTCTTTCCGACGCCGGAAACGCGTGTCAGCAATTCTGTTTTCCCCTCGTTGATTGCCGCGGCAATCTGGTCAACGGAAGCAATGCCCATGATGCCCAACGCCGACTTGGGGCCAATGCCGGAAATGGTGTTCAGCTGTTCAAACAATGCAAGTTCGTTTTCATTTAAAAATCCGAAGAGCGCCAGGATGTCCTCGCGTACGTGCAGATAAGTAAAAAGTTTCACCGCCTCGCCGATGGCGGGAAGTTTTGACATGACATTTTTCGCGACCATCACTTTAAACCCAACGCCGCCGACTTCAACCACGATCGATTGGTCGCGTTTTGAGGCAAGTACGCCGGAAAGTGTTTGGATCATTACTTTTTAGTATATACCTGATACGAATACACGCATATAAATTGAAACACCCCACAAGCGGCTCCGCCGTTTGTGGGGTGTATATGCGTCGAACGTGAGACTAGACCATGGAGCAGATCATCCGATCCATGACCTCCCGAGGGTTCGCCTGCTGCGCGGCAGCGGGCGCCGGAGCAACCTGCTCCTTCTTCACCACCGGCACAGTCGCGACAACGGCGCTTGCCGTCGCACGCTCCTTCGCCGGAGGATGGATGGCGGCGTACACCTTGAAGGCGGTGGCGGAGATCGCATTCTCCGCGCCATCCCTCATGTACACCGTCATGGCGAACTCCATCCCCTTACGCTCCTCGGCGCCAAGGTTCTTCATCCACTCGGCGACGCTCTCCGCGCCACTGTTGTGGAACTTGGAGAAGAACTCGTGCCTCAGCGGATCGTTCATGATGCCGCAGAGGTAACGTGCGTACTTGTTGTCGGGGTTGTTGCAGGCGGCCTTAAAGGCAACCCGCAACGCGAGCCCTTCCGGAGACTCGCCGGCGTTCTTGATGTTGCCCACGAGGTCCAGGGCATCCCCGAGGCCACGCCTCGCCTCCTCCATCCGCCCACGGAGGTGGCTCATCGCGCTCGGGTAGATCAGCGCCACGCAAGCGCGGCGCTGAAGCTCCCCGATCTCCAACGTAGCGATCTTCTCAATCGCCACGCTGTTCATCGGATCGCGTCCGGCGAACCTGGCCACGGCAACGATGGCTGCGAAGCCATCCTCGCCACCGAGCAACCCCTTCGCCTCCTCCATCCTACCGGGGATAGAGAGTACGGCGCGGAGCTGATTGGCCCGCTCACGCACCACAGGCAACGTGGAACGCGCGCACCGGTCGAGCGCCTGATGGAGCGCAACGCTCTCCATGGTGTCCGCCACGAACCGCGTAACGAGCGCATCCAACGACTGCTCGTTGTCCACGCTGCCGCACTTCAGGTACTCGAGGAGCTCAGCCTCCATCGCGGGGAAGAGCTGTGCCACGCGGGCCCGCTCCCCGATCCGCGACTGCTCCGTCGCCAACCTCCCGATCACCTCGTTGTAGCTCGGGTCCGCGGCACAGAGCGTGATAGCCTCGACGACGTTCGTCACGAGCAGACTCCGCAGCGTCTTCTCCTCCGGAGAGAGCCGCTGCGAACTCCCGAGCTCCGGGTGGGGAACGTGCGCAGGGGCATTCTCGCCCTTCTTGCGCTTGCCATCCTTGCTCTGCTCACCGTGCCGATTGGTCTTCCCCATGGTCATTCCTCCGAATGGAAACCGAATCAAAACCTACCGATTTTAGATGCGCCAACCTCCACACAGAGGTCAACACGTTCTGGCAACATTATAGCACTAAATATATCACTTTGTCAATAGCTCCAAAATCACTTATTTCATATAAAAAGATGTGCCCCGGGTTCCGCTATGCGGGCCCGGGGGCACAAGTAACCACTCTACGTATTCGCGATACGGGCCCGGTCCTTCACGGCGCGAAGCCACTTGTAGAACTCCGCAGCGACGAACCGCATCCGGCTGCCTTCCGGCTCACGCGTCGCGGCATCGCGCATCATCTCATGGATCACGCGCTGTAAGCCAAACTCACGCTCCGCGCTCGCAAGCTGAGCGAACAGCGCCACAATCCGGGACGCCGCGCACTCATCCGAATACGCCGTTGTGATACTCTCGCGCAGTTCCGTGAGCACGCCGGGGTACCGCAGCGCCTCCCGCGCAAGCACGGCAATTGCCGTCCTTTCGCGCCGAATAAGCATCCCGAGCATTGCGAGAACACCGCAATCCTCCGCGTAACTCCTCGCTTCACGGATGGTGCCACAGAGAAGCAAATGCCGAAGCACCCGCTCATGTTCCGCCGCTTGTGAGGATGAAACGTTTGCATCCCTCCGAAGTACAACGGTTGTATTCCCTGCCACGATAACCTCTTTCGTAAATCGAGATCCTAACCAGTACTTCCGCAATTATACCATACCAAAATAGAATTTGCAAGTTCCCCGCTGCCGTGGTACGCTGTGATACGATTACATCATACGCGCTTAGCTCCCTCCTTCGGTCACCTCAGGCAACCTATGGCGGGCAGGCAGCGGTAGAGCAGTGCTGGCATTCACCCCGTTAGAAAATACGCGCGCTTAGCTCAGCGGTAGAGCAGTGCTTTTACACAGCAAAGGTCGGGGGTCCGACTCCCTCAGCGCGCACAAACGAAATATCCCGACATAGGGATTTTTCGTTTGTGAGGGAGTCGGACGGGAAGGGGGTCGGGGAAACGGGAGTTTCCCTGTGGCGGAGTACACGAACCGCTGGGTTCGTGAGCGCAGCCGACCGAAGGTCGCAGCGAGCAGTTCGATTCCCTTACCGCGCACCAAGATTTCTAACGGGGCAGGCAGCAAAGGCCGGTGAATTCTAAAATAGTAAATCCGAAAAGGTGCCGCTTGCGGCCCGGGGGTTCGACTCCCTTACCGCGCACAAACGAAATACGCACATAAGTTGTTGACTTTCGTCCCGCCGTCCTATACGCTATAAGCTATTAGTAAAGGTATCGCTTCGACAAGCTCAGCGAATAAGAATTATGCCAATCACATCATCCGCGAAAAAGGCACTGCGCCAGAGCAAAAAACGCCACGAACAAAACGTCGCCAAAAAAGAGGCGTTTAAAGACGCGATTAAAAAAGTGCAAAAACTCGTTGCCGCTAAGCAAATGGATGCGGCAGCCGCGGCGCTCCACGAGGCGTACCAGAAGATTGATAAAGCGGCGAAAACAGGGGTTATTCACAAGAATACAGCGGGGCGGTTGAAATCCCATACCGCACGACTCCTCGCAACAGGAAATAAAGCATAGAAACAATGGAACATGTAAGCAAACAAAATCCGCGTTTACCGCGGATTTTGTTTTTCTTCTTTGCTTTCTTGCTTTGATGCTTCGTTTGCTTTATTGTTCTCTTGCTTCTTTGTTTCTATGCTTCATTGCTTATATGTTTTATTGCCCCAGCACATAGTCCGTCAGTGCCAGCGCGTAATCCATTTTTCCGGACTTTATCGCGATGTCATAGTCGGCAAAACGCATTTTTGCGCTCGGCGAGACACGCGATGCTAACACATTAAAAAGCTTTGCTTCGTCGTCATTTGTAAGCAGCCGCTCCAGAAGCGGCAAGGCGCGAGATGGGGCGCTGTGCTGGAGCTCCATCAGCGCGCCAAAAAAATTCTGCGTTTGTTGATACGCCTCAGCCGCGTAGGTGCCGCCGGAGGCGATTTTTTGCAATTCGGCAACCACTCCCCACGTGTCCCCCGCAAATGCCCGACCGAGGTCTCGGAGTAATGTCGGCGTTAAGCGCGCGCCGCACCGTCCCGCCTCCTCGCGAATAAACCGTTCAAACGCCGGCCCAATCGGCGCCGGAAATTCTTTCGCGGGTTTTGCTTGTTGAAGAAGAAACGCGAATGCCTTCGGCGGCGCGTCGTTCGCGACAATCATCACGACAATGTCGGCGCGCTCCACTAACCCTTCAAAAAACTTTTTGTACTGTTTTTCTTGTCCTTCGGGAATCGGAAAAAGATTGTGCAGGGCGACAAGTTTCAACGGAGCGAACAACGACTGCGCGGCACAGATATCGCGGAGCCCTTGGAGTCCCTCCTCGCTCGCGCCATCAAACTCATACACCGCGAACGCAGAATGCTTCGCGGCGTACGCATCACGCATACTTTTTTCGTATATTCCCTGCCGATAGGTGTCAGAGCCGTACAATAAAATAATCATGGATATGTATTGAGTATCTAGTATTGAGAAGTAAGTATGGGCTCCCGGAAAGTGCCCCCCATACTGTCTTCTGAATACTTAATACACGATACTCACTTATTCTTCTTCAATCACTTCCTTCTTCGGAATCAGCGACGGATCTGTCGGAAGCGTGAACGAAAACGTCGTGCCGCGACTTAGCTCCGACTCCACCCAAATCTGCCCACCATGCCGGTTGATGATGTTTTTAGTAAGATACAAGCCCAGTCCCGACCCTTCGGTGGAAAACTTCTGTACATTCTCGGCGCGGAAAAATTTCGTAAACAGTTTTTGCAATGCCTCGGGCGGAACACCGACGCCGGTGTCTTTGATGGTCACGAGCGCGTACGGCTTATCAGGCAACTGCTGAACACCCAACGTCACCGTGCCATTCGGCACGTTATATTTAATGGCGTTATCAATCAGGTTGGACACGGCGACGCTAAGCTTCTGCGCATCAAAGTCCAACGGGATCGGGTCTTTCGGCGCGTCAAAAAACAATTCAACGCCGTAGGTCTTTGCCAGCGGTTTCGCCCCTTGCAGCACCCCGTCAAGAAACGCGACAAGATCACTGCTCTGAAACTCATACCCGAACTTCCCGCCTTCCATCTTCGCGACGTCCAAGAGGTCATTCACAATCTGGAGCAGTTTTTGCGACGCGAGATCGCCCGTATCAACGAGCATTTTTGAATCAGCATTGAGCGCGACGTCTTTTTTGAGCCCTTGAAACACCCAGCCGACGGCGGTCAAAGGCGTCCGGAGCTGATGCGCCGCAACAGTGATGAATTCACTTTTTGATTTTAAAATTTCCGCCTCGCGCGTACGATCGCGGATGACTTTCGTAAACCCTTGCGTCTTGCCCGAGGCGTCGGTGATGCGGTTCGTCGTCACGCGAAGCAACGCGTCATCAAATTGGATATCGGCAACTTGTGGATAGGCACCAGTCTCGGAACGCGCGATGACCGTCGGGGCAAGCGACGGAAACACTACCTGAACCAGGCGTTTGAGCTTGGCATCGCTCGCAAGCTCCAACCCAAGCTTGATACCGGCTACGGCTTCCGCTGAAACGCCGAACACGCGCTCGGCGGCTTTATTAAAAATGAGCACATTAAAATTCTCGTCATATGCGATGACGGCATCGGAAAGCTCCGAAATGACGCTCCGGAGCCACGCGTCAGACATAGAAGTAATTTCCGCGCCCTCGGAAACACCGGAGGAGGATTTTGGTTTTAAGAAATCGAAGAAAGACATTTATTTGACACGTCATCCTGAGGGTGAAGCCCGAAGGATCTCTCGGAGATTCTTCGCCCCGCGTTGCGGGACTCAGAATGACAACGCGCTAACTAATTGCTGCCCAGTTCTTTCCGCTTGCCGCGTCAACCTTCACCGGCACCGACAGCTGATACACCGACTCCATAATCCGACGCAGCTCGGTTGCCGCTTTTTTCAGCATACCATCGGGGACTTCAAACACCAATTCGTCGTGAATGGAAAGAATAAGCGGAATGTCCGGAAATACGCGTCGCACCGCGATCATCGCCATTTTGAGCATATCCGCCGCCAAACTCTGGATAGGCATATTGATCGCCGCGCGCCGCGCTTCGGAAGCGGATCGCTGATTCGGTGAAATAATGTTCGGCACCCAGCGTTTGCGGCCATTCAAATTTTCCACATAACCGGTTTCGCGGGCCTTCATAATCGTGCGCTCCTGCCACTGTTGAATTCCGGAGAAATTCCGAAAGTATTGGGTGATGAATTCTTCGGCCTCGATATAGCTCAACCCGCTTTGCCGCGCGAACGCCTGCGGCCCCATGCCGTAGATGATGCCGAAGTTCAGCGTCTTCGCCATTTGCCGCTCCTCCTTTGAAACCTTATCAGGCGCGATGCCCAGCACGCTCGCCGCGGTAATTTTATGGATGTCTTCGTTGTTTTTGAATGCCTCTATCATCTTCGAATCGCCGGAGACCGATGCCATAACCCGTAGCTCAATCTGCGAGTAATCCAAGGAGAGTAATGTGGTGCCGGGTGAAGCAACAAAGGCGACGCGAAGTTCCTTCGCGATGTCCGTGCCCGTGGGAATGTTCTGCAAATTCGGATTTTCCGAAGAAAGCCGCCCGGTTGCGGTTGAGGTCTGGAGCAGTGTCGCGTGAATCCGGTGGTCCTTTGACGTCGCCCCAAGCTCCAGCAGCGGAGCAACGTAAGTTGATTGCACCTTAAACAGTTCACGATACTTCAGGATCGCCGGAACAATTGCGTGCCGCTCACGAATGGTTTCGAGCGCTCCGGCATCGGTAGAATAGGCGCCCGTACTCCGCCGCGGAATGCCGCGGGGGCTGATGCTCAATTTTTCAAACAGCACCGCAGAGAGTTGCTTAGGCGAGTTGATATTGAACGGCCCTCCGGCATCCGCGTAAATGGATTTAGTAAGCGCGGTCAGTTCTTTTTCTAATTTTTTGGAAAGCGTTTGGAGCAGCGCAACATCAACCGCGATGCCGACCTTCCGCATCTCGTCCAAAATTGGCGCAAGCGGCAGCTCAAGCTCCTCATAGATTTTCCATAAACCATAATGCCGCAGTTTTTCTTCCAGCACTGTAAGGTCGTGGGGTAAAGACTGCGTCCCGTCGGGATCCAAAAGCCACTTTGCTATCTCAGTTTTTTTTGCTTCAGTCATAAAAAAGTATTGAGTATTTAGTATTGAGAAGTGAGTATGGGCTCGCGACCCGCTGCATACTGTCTTCTCTATACTCAATACAGCATACTCACAACGTCGCGATCCGATCCACTAAACTTCTGAACCCAAGTTCCGCGAAATACTTCGCAAGTTCCGCAAAATCAATCGGCGCCCACACAAGATCATCCACCGAGTCAAAGTAAATCGGCGCGTGCCGGTCCAAAATGGAAAGTTTTTTGGACAAGAGCGCGATGTCCTTCTGCCCCTCAAGTTTTTTGGAAGTCTTCTCGGGGATAATGGCGAGATTCTCAAACACCTCCTCGGCGGTCTTGAATTCAAGAATAAGCGGCAGGGCGGTTTTCGGGCCGACACCCTTCACGCCGGGAATGTTATCCGAGGCATCGCCGATAAACGCCTTGTAATCGTTGAGTTGGCTCGGCGCAAGCCCGAACTTTTCTTTCACCGCCGCTTCATTAAACCGGACGGTTTCGGTGATGCCTTTAATCAAAAACTCCACAATCACTTTGTCGCCTTCAACTAATTGCAACGAATCGCGATCGCCGGAAAAAATAGAAACCGTAACATCCGGCTCGCCACGAAACTTTTCCGCGAGCGTCGCGATAATGTCATCCGCCTCAAAACCCGGTAGCTCAAATGTTTTGATGTTGAACTTATCAAACAAGTCATGCGCGCGCTGGAGTTGTGGGATAAGCGTGCTATCCGTCGGCGGCCGCTGGGCTTTGTACGCCTTAAACATCTCGTCACGAAACGTGGGCTCCGGCCTATCAAACGCCGCGGCGATATGCGTGGGCCGCAGGTCCCGCAAAATCTTCAAACACACCTGCGCCAATCCATAAATCGCGCCGATGGGATCGCCCTTCGGTGTCGTAAGCGGCGGCAACGCGTGAAAAAACCGATGAATGAGCGAGTTCGCGTCAATAAGTAAAAGCTTTTTGGGTCCGAGGGATTGTTGCATATGCCTTATCATAACACTGCGATCAGAATGCCTCAATGAAAATTCTCGCTGACACATAATACCTCCTTCTGGTTGAGTATCAATAATGTAAAGTATTGAATGTTGAAAATGGAAACCAGCGGAAGGCACATGGCCCGCCGCTGGTTCGATGATGTCGCAATGAGTTGTCCTCATTACGGATTCATGTCGGGAAGCTGGTCATCGTCGGTGTAGTGCGTCGCATTCCGCACGCAGCCCGAAAGACCGCGGAGAACTGCCTCGGGGTCAAGCGTGCTCTTCTTTCCGCCAACCCGCCGCTCAATCGTCTTCAGCCATGAGTTGATCGAACGCCGCTGCGCGCCAGTGACGACAAACCGCTGCTGTGCCATGATATCCTCCTCTATCTAACAATCCTTCATCCGCCAATCCGCCGGCAACACACCGGAAGATTGTTAGGCTAATGCTGGTTACAATGTATCAACTCTGCCCACAAACAGCAAGGCATGATCGGCTAAATGGTTATGCCCGATCTGCGCACAACATACACCGCCGCGGCAGCAAGTATCACCGCAACGCCGATCATCGTCATAAAAAAATCGCCGGAAAATGTTTGCGCGACTGATGCCTGAAACAGCGGAAAATTTTTTTCAAACAAATCGTTTTGCGCGACGGTTGCGGTCGTCTTTTTCGCCGTCTTTTTCGGCGCAGAAGCGAGTATAATATATCCAGCATTTATCATAATGTAAGATTGCTTCGCTTCGCTCGCAATGGCGGCGTTAAAGCGAAACTCAAGAATGAGATGATCGCAAGAACTAAGCCGACGTCATCCTGAAGGCGAGTCTTGAAGGATCTCTGAGAGATTCTTCGCTTCGCTCAGAATGACAACCTATAAAAGTCCTCCATTCAATTCCGGCATTTTAAGCCCCAAATGCTTATACGCCAACGGCGTTGCCATGCGGCCGGATGGTGTTCGCGCCAAAAAACTCAGTCGCATAAGATACGGCTCATACACGTCTTCAATAATCGCGGGATCGTCGGAGAGCGCGGCGGCAAGCGTATTCACGCCCACCGGCCCACCATCAAACTTTTTGATAATGACCTCAAGCAGGTGCCGGTCGAAAAGTTCAAGTCCCAAATGATCAACTTCAAGCATCTCCAACGTTTTTTGTGCAACTTCTCCGGTAATAACAGCAATGTCGTTCACCGACGCGTAATCGCGCACGCGCTTCAACAAACGGTTCGCGACGCGCGGAGTAAATCGCGAGGCAGCGGCAAGCGCCGCAACGGCATCGTTTTTTATGTCAAGCTTCAACACCAACGCAGAACGCTTAATAATTGCTTCGATGTCTTGCGGCTCATAGTAATCTAGTTTAAATGTCGCCCCGAACCGCGAGCGTAATGGCCCAGAGATAAGATGCGGTTTGGTTGTTGCCGCGAGCAATGTAAACGGCGGCAAATCAATGGAAAGCGTCCGCGCCGCCGGCCCCTTGCCGATGACCATGTGCAGTTTCCGCATTTCCATCGCAGGATACAGCACTTCTTCAATCAACCGGTTCAACCGATGCACTTCGTCAATGAACAGAATA
>JAUSGH010000004.1 GCA_030649055.1 bacterium
ACTGACGATAAATGCACCGGTTTGCCTGGTCGCGTGGTGGGACACCCCGGAGACCTCAATAAGAATGATTTGCTGGAGAACAACGAAGCGTGGTCGTTTATCTGTGAGACAAACCTGACGCAAACAACAACAAACATCGGCACCGCAAGCGGCAAGGCCAATGGGCTAATCGCCGTTGACTCGTCACCTGCGACCGTCGTCGTGGCTTCGCCGGGATTGCCGAATACGGGCATTGGTTTCGATGACCGGAGTGGGGTGTTGTGGATTGCTATCGTTGCGATCGGACTTTTTGTCGCGTTCGCGTCATTCTATGTTGAGCGAAAGAAGAGGCGAGCATAACGGAAAAAAGAGGGCCCCCTTGTCGATGCGAATCTTTGGCGAGGGGCTTCTTTTTTTTGCGGGAAATGCTATAGCGTGTAGTATCGTTAGAAATACGCCGGAGTAGCCCACCTGCAGTGCTATGCTCGCCGCCATGACTGCCGTCAGGCTGTCGGGCTAGGCGCAGCATTGCGGGCAGGCTCAGTGGCACCGCGTCGGAGTGTTTTGTGTTAAGGACACAAAGCCGCGGGAGTTTTCAAAAACCGACGAAGAAATTCTTGAGGCGCTCGCTGGTTGGGCGGAGTTGGAAATAAACGCGCGGAATTTGCACATTGCTCTTGAAGCGCGGAAGAACGCCGAGCGTGAATTGCGGGAACGCCTCGAAGAGCTGAAACGTCTGAATGATGTCATGGTCGGAAGGGAAATAAAAATGATTGAGCTTAAAGAAGAAATTGAGAAATTGAAGGAAGAGCTTCGCCATTTGCGTACGCAAATGGCTGGGGGGGGGGGCATAACGGTGCGCCCATGTTGTGAACGTAGCAGCGCCTTGCGTGTCGCGCATGTACGTGATACGTTAATAATGCATCGGGAGCCGGTTGGGACGTATGAGTTGCCATGGGTGCAAGTGTACCCGTGGTGACAAAACCGCCGAAGTGAGCTTTCGCGCCTCACGCATAGCTGGGCGAGAGTGGGCGTTCTGCCTGATACCGACAGTAGTCCTACCGGGCTCCTCGCGTGAAGTCCTGTGTTCGCCGCTGGCAGCACAGGACTTCCCATTTTTGAGGGAAATGATATAGTATTTAACATTGGTTACAGCGGAGTAGCGCCACCTTAGCTCAGCGGTAGAGCAGCGCTTTCGTAAAGCGAAGGTCCCCGGTTCAAATCCGGGAGGTGGCTCTGAAAGAGCAATATAAATTAAATTCAATACTTCCGAGATTTGAACTGGGAAAGGGGTCGGGAAAACGGGAGTTTTCCCGTGGCGGAGTACACGAACCGCTGGGTTTGTGAGCGCAGCCGACCGAAGGTCGCAGCGAGCAGTTCAATTTCCGGGAGGTGGCTCAGATGAGGTTTGTCATTCCCGCGAAAGCGGGAATCCAGCTCGCTGAAGATTATAAATTCTCTAGATTCCGGGTCAAGCCCGGAATGACAAAGAAAACCCCATGGATCTTCCCCTTAAACCCCTTTCGGGCACATATGATAAAAACAATGCCCACCTCATGGTGTACGCGGGTGTTGGCGGCGACGACGCGAAGGATTGGGCGGATATGCTTATCCGCATGTATTATCGCTACGCGCAACGGCGTGGCTGGAAAGTCATCCAAACCGACGATCGCGCGCTGGAAATCGTCGGCGCTTATGTGTATGGGAGTTTAAAAAAGGAACAGGGCGTTCATCGCTTGGTGCGCATATCTCCGTTTGACGCGCGTGCTGCGCGGCACACGTCGTTCGCGCTTGTTGAAGTGGTGCCGGACTTGCCTGAGGTGGAGCATAGGAACGTTGTCATTCCGGAAAAAGACTTACGGCTTGAAACAGCGCGCGCCGGCGGTCCGGGCGGGCAAAACGTCAATAAGCGCGAAACCGCGGTGCGCATTGTGCACCTTCCTACGGGTATCGCCGTTGCCTCGCGCGCGGAACGCAATCAGGAGATGAACCGCGACAAGGCGATGAAGATTTTGAAGGCAAAACTGTTGCAGGTGATGGAGGCTCGGCACGAGAAAGAGCTTTCCAATTTGCGCACGCAGGTGAAGCCGGAATGGGGGAATCAGATCCGGAATTATGTGCTCCACCCGTACCATGTGGTGAAGGATTTGCGCACAAAAGTTGAATCGTCTCAGCCGGAAAAGGTGCTGGATGGCGATCTTGATAAGTTCATAGAGGCAGAGTTGGAATTGCCCAAAGCGTAGCTTTGGGGTATACTACGTAATATAAAGTTTGTTCTAGATCCTAGATACTAAATTCTAGATTCTGCCCCCATGATTGCCTTTCAAAACGTCTCAAAAGCATATACCAAGTCCGTCGCGCTGGAGGACGTAACCTTCAAAATTGACGCCGGTGAATTTGTGTCGTTGGTGGGAAAGTCCGGCGCAGGAAAATCCACCATCATTAAGCTCTTGATCGGTGAAGAAAAACCCACGAAAGGAAGGGTGATTTTCGCGGATACCGAAGTGAACCGTTTGCCGTCGCACGCGCTTCCGGCGCTTCGGCGCCAGATCGGCATTGTGTTTCAGGATTTTAGACTGCTGAGCGCGAAAACGGCGTATGAAAATATCGCCTTCGCGATGGAAGTCGGCGGCAAAAGCCAGCCGGAAATTGAGGACTTGGTCCCGAAGGTGCTGGATATGGTTGGTTTGGCCGAGCGCGCGAATAATTTTCCGAACGAACTTTCCGGCGGCGAAAAACAACGCGTGGCGATCGCGCGCGCCATGGTGAACCGCCCCGCGGTCATTGTCGCCGACGAGCCGACGGGAAATCTTGACCCGATGAACACCTGGGATATTATTAACTTGCTCAAAAAGATTAATGAACTCGGAACGACCATCATCCTCGCGACGCATAGTAAAGAAATTATTGATAAACTGGGGAAGAGGGTGTTGAGCTTGGATGACGGGCGATTGATCAGGGATGATAAGGTCGGGCGATACATCCTTTAATAGTTTAGTACTCACGAATACCGCGAATTGCAAATAAAAATAACGCGAATATGAAAGTAACAAGACAACTCAATATTAACGCATCGTATTTTGCATTCGCGTTATTTTTTATCCCAAATTCGCGATATTTGCGAACACTATAATGGCTACAAAACTTGCTCGGGTGCTTAAATACGGTTTTCAGAATTTTTGGCGGAACGGATGGCTTTCCGTGGCGACCACGGTTGTGATGATGCTCGCGCTTTTTGTGTTCGCGGGGCTCATGATTTTTAGCGTTGTGGCAAAAACTGCCGTGACGGCTCTGCAGGATAAAATTGATATCAGCGTGTATTTCAAAACGACGGCAGGGGAGGATGAAATGTTGAAAATTGAGCGCGCGGTGAAGGTGCTTCCGGAAGTGCGCGCGGTAGAATACATTTCGCGCGAAAAAGCGCTCGAGCTGTTTAGGGAGCGACACAAAGATGACCCGACCATCGCGAAGGCGCTCACCGAACTGAACGATAATCCGCTTTCAGGAACTCTGAATATCAAAGCTGTTGACCCGAAGGACTACGGCATCATTGCCGCGTATTTGGAACATAAGGATTTTACTCCGGTGATTGAAAAAGTGAGCTACGGCCAAAACCAAACCGCGATTGACCGCTTGGTGCGCATCATAGGCGCGGCAAACACGACCGGCATCGCCGTAATCATCGCCTTGGCGCTTATCGCTATTGTAGTGACATTTAACACTATCCGGCTGGCAATTTATTCCAATCGCGACGAGATCGGCGTGATGCGCCTCGTAGGGGCTTCAAACGCGTTTATCCGCGGGCCGTATTTTGTGGAGGGCGTACTCTATGGAGCGATTTCGGGAGTGCTGGCGCTGTTGCTTGTTGCCCCGATTATCCACGTTGCGGCGCCATACGTGAAAATTTTTATTCCGGAGATGAGCCTCCTCGGCTACTTTTACGGGAATCTGTTTTCATTGCTTGGCTACGAATTGCTTTTTGGCATCGCGCTTGGCACCATCTCCGGTAGTATCGCGATTACGCGCTATCTGAAAGTGTAGTGTGCGCTATTGACAAGCGGGGCTTTGGTGTGCTAGCGTTGATAATAGAAACGACGGAAATACTCCGTTGAGAAAAATCCCGGGCCGTCATAGGTGCCAGTCAGCTACTGCTGGCGCCTGCCCGATGCTGGTGGCTCGGGCAGAGCATTCAGGAATGTCCGCTCCATCTGGTTGGTCGCTGTCGCCGAAGGGTAACATCAGATACCACCGAAAGCTGATGCTATCCGCTGCCCCGTCTGACGGGGCGCTGCCGGCGGGGTTGTGCGCTTTGCGGACACATGTGTGCAACTTGCTCCTGCCCGTGATGCCCGCTCCGCAATCCCGCCGGCCAGTCTTCCCTGGTCGCTCGTGGCGCTCCTCCCTTGGTGGTTCCGGTGCCTCGACACATCGGAATCATCGCTCTCGGCGCTGAGCGTGCGAGCTCCGCACCTCCGCCGGGTAGTTTTCGCAAAGTGGCTCAATCGTTCATACGATTGAGCCACTTTCCAATTTATGTTGGGAAATAATAAACCCACGCAGTGCTTATCGGCGCCGCGTGGGTCGTTTCGTTATGCGATGTCGAGTTCCTCAAGCGCCATCCATTCTTCCGACTGCACCACCGGAAGCTGGAGCGCGCGCTCACGGTCAAGGTCAAGTGAGCCGAGGTGCACCGTTTCCGGCGTCTGGACCCACTTGAAAATGGACCGGCGGAAGAGGACGACGAATTTCCGTACCCATTCCTTCAAGCGCTGCTCCTCCGGCCACATGGTTTTCACAACCCTGTAGACCTCAACGGCCATCATGCGTTTTCCGGCGAAGAGCGCGTAGCACGCGTCCAGCACCGGGAACGGCATGAGATCGTCCTCGTCGCTCTGGTTGGCATCGAGCTCCGCTGATGCCTTCGTCGCGAGCAACGCACGGAGCGGAGCGGCGACCGTTTCAGGTGATTGCGTCATGAGGTAAGCGATGAGCTCTCTCACGACTGTTTTCGGAAGGTTTCCAATGAGGGAGAACGCCCCCATCATGTCCCCGCCGATGGTCGTGTAGCCCACCGCCTTTTCCGTCATATTGCCGGTCTGGAGCCACATGGCGTGAGCGGCGTTCGCGTAATTCCACATGGCCATGCCGCGGATACGGGCTTGGACGTTCTGCAGCGTCATCTTCGGCGCTTCGCCCTGGTACATGAGTTTCAGGAGATCCTCTGCGTGTTCCACTTGGCGCGCGACCGGCGTTTCCAGAAACCCGACACCGAGTGCCTCAGCTAAGTCCTTCGCGATGCTTCGCGTGGTATCCGAGTTGAACCTCGTCGGCATCGAGAAGCACTTGATGAAGTCGTTCGTGACGAGCATCGGATTGATGTTCATCCGGCGCCGCGCCGCGTACCGCTCTGCGATAAGCAGTGTGAGCGCCGAGTCCATCCCTCCGGAGAGCGCGATAGCGATCCGTTGGAACGTGTTTGTCTTCTCGAAGTACCCCTTGAGGCCGGAGATCATTCCTTCAATGAGATCGTCGAAGTATTCGTGGCGCGGATTTGTCTTTTGCGTCACGTCCTCCGGCATGAAGAAGCTCTTGGATGGCGGCGTGGGGTAGATGACCTCTTCGTCGTTTGCGGGCGGTCCGTCGTCGGATGACACTGTTTGCACCGGCGGATGTTCCGATACGAACCGTTCACGGTCGGTGCGCCAGGTGGTGTTCACATGCCGCGTGAGTGTTATGTCGTCCAAGTCCACGACGACGATTGCTGTTCCTTCGCGCCAGCGCGGGGCCTCCAGTACGAAGTCGCCGCACTGGTTCACGAATCCGCCGCCGTCGAAGACCAGGCTATCATTCGCGCCTACCTGATTCACGTATACGACTGTTGCGGCGTTATCCATCGCGCGCGCCGCGATGAGCGAGCGCCGTTGCGGAAGCACGCCGGAACGGAACGGTGACGCGGAGATATTTACGACCAGCTCCGCGCCGCCAAAGCACCTCCGGCTCATCGGACCGTTACGCGACCAGATATCCTCGCATACCTCAACGGCCAGGGTGCCGAAGGGGAAGCGGAAGATGAGGTCGCCGAACGGTGCGCCGTGTACTGTTCCGATGTGCCCGGGGATACCGGCCGAGAACGTGCGTCGTTCGTAGAAGACGCCGTACGTCGGCAGCTTCTCCTTCGGCACGACGCCGAGGATATTGCCGCTTGAAACAACGGCAGCAGTATTGTAGATGTCGGGTCCTTCCTCTACCGCGAGGCCGAGCACGAAGACCGTGGGGTACCCGAAAGTCTTCGTCGCGTCCGCGAAGCGTCGCAGCTCCTCCCATTGCTGCGCCACAAACCCTTTCCACTGTACGAGGTCTTCCACCGGATATCCGGAGATCGTGTGTTCGCTGAAGGCGGCAACGGCGCAGTGTGCGTCCGCGAGCTGCTTCGCGCGGACAAGGATCTTCGCGGTGTTGTCGTTCATTGCCCCGACGGTCGGGTCAACATTCGCGAGGCCGATTTTTACGAGACGCATCAGTCACCTCCATGAACGGAAAAACTACGCATGATGAGCTACATTCGTTATACGAGATTTGAGCCCATAACTCAAGGCCCGTCTGATGGGTCAAGCTTTGGAAATATCCGCCACAATCGCGCAGTGGTCGGAGACGCCGCTGACGAGCCGCACATTTGAGGCGAGGTATTGCGGAGTTGAGAATAGGCAGTCCACCATATAGCGCAACTTCGGTCTCACGCGATGGAGGTTTTCATCAATGCTTGAGTCATACGAGGCGGGGATATTGTCTTTATAGCGTTCGGCGATGACGGCAAACATTTCACGTCCTCGCGGGGCGTTAAAGTCGCCGCAAAAGACCATCTCCGGACGCTCGGTGATTGCCGAAAGAAACATCGGCATATCGCGCCGCTGGTTCTCGTTGGCCTCACCGTTCGGTGTCCAAGTGAAGTGAGATGTTCCGATGGTATAGTCCACGCCGTCTTTTTGGGCAATACAACTCACGAGCGCCTTATAAATCGTATCAAAATTATCATTATTTTCCGGTATGGTTGCGCGATCCCCGTAATAGTAACGCTCGCGCATGTCGGTAAATGGTAGGTGCGTCAAAAGCCCGATGCCCCACGGAATTCGTGGCCCGGTTTTTTTGTCTAGTTGTATAAGCGTCATCGGCGTGAAATGCCCTTTCATGCCAAGCGCCTCGCACAGCATCTGAAAATCCGGCTCATAAACCTCTTGTAAGCAAACGACGTCGGGATTATTTGACCTCAAAAACGGAAGCACAAGGTCAAGGTGTTTGTGGCCCTCAATATTTACCGAAATAAGTTTGAGCGACTGAGGCGTCATGGTAGTATAAAAATACCATGGTTTCAAGAAAAAATGAAAAAGCGTTGAAGAATATCCCGACCGTACTCGTGATTTTCGGCGTGACGGGGGATTTAACGGCGAAAAAAATCGCGCCGGCGCTTTTTAGTTTATTCCGGCAGGGCGATCTGCCGGAGATGTTTCATCTGGTCGGGTTTTCCAGGCGGAGCCTCACTGCGCCGGAATTCCGGCAATATATTACCGGTGTGCTCGCGAAACAAAAAGATTTTGATGCGGATGAATGCGCGAAGTTTTGCGGAGCGATTTCCTATCAGCGGGGCACGTTTGAAAACGCCGGCGACTACCGCGCGTTGCGCGAGGAGTTGAAGCGCGTTGATGACCGGTGGGGAGTTTGCTCAAACAAATTG
This sequence comes from bacterium, assembly GCA_030649055.1. Lineage (NCBI taxonomy): Bacteria > bacterium. The sequence goes on from JAUSGH010000004.1 coordinate 7,709, forward strand.
TTTTATCTCGCGGTACCACCAGAATATTATGAGGGGATTTTTAAGGAGCTGAAGACCTCAGGGCTCACAAAGACATGCTCAAATGAAGAAGGGTGGACCAGGGTACTGGTGGAAAAGCCGTTCGGAGAAAATCTCGCGACCGCACAACGGCTGGATGAACTGCTGGGTGAATTTTTTCAAGAATCCCAGATCTACCGCATTGACCATTATCTCGGCAAAGAAATGGCGCAGAGCATATTGACGTTTCGGTTCGCGAATAATCTTGCGGAAAAAAGCTGGAGCAACGAATGCGTGGAGAGCATCAATATCCGCCTTTGGGAGAACCTGGGCGTTGAGCATCGTGGGAGTTTTTATGACGGCGTGGGCGCGTTGCGCGACGTGGGCCAGAATCATCTATTGCAGTTATTGGCGCTCGTTACAATGGAACACCCCGGAAGTTTAGCGTCGGACGCGATCCGCGCGCGGCGCGCGGAGGTATTGCAAATGCTCATTCCGCCGGATGCGCGGGAGGTGCGGACAGCTGCGCTGCGCGCGCAGTATTCCGGTTATCAGGGTATCACCGGCGTACGGAAGAGTTCCGAAACGGAAACATATTTTAAGGTGCGCGCGTTTCTTGATTCGCCGCGCTGGCGCGGGGTGCCGATTACGCTGGAGAGCGGAAAGCGGCTCGGTGAAGTAAAAAAAGAAGTGGAAATCATATTTAAGCATCCCGACCCGTGTTTTTGTCCTCCGCATGACGCGGCGCAATATAAAAATCGGGTTGTCATCGCGCTGGAACCAAAAGAAGGGTTTTCGGTTGAGTTTTGGTCAAAAAAACCTGGGTTGAAGTTTGATATGCAGCGCGAGGTCTTTGACGCGCTGCGCGAAAACCCCAACCGGCGGCAATACGTTGAAGAGTATAAAAAGCTTCTCTGGGATGCGTTTGCCGGAGATCAAACACTGTTCGCGAGCACCGCTGAAGTGCGGGCGATGTGGCGCTTCGTTGACCCGATTATCAATGCGTGGAAGGCGAACGCCGTTCCACTCGCGTCGTACAAGCCTGATACCGCGGAGGCGCTGCTTGCCGCGGCGAAAGTAAATTGGTACGCCCCGTGCCACAACTCCGGCAGCGCAACGGCGCGTAAGAGTCGGCGAAATCTTGCGCGGAATAAAAGATCCTTAAAACATCGATAACTGTCCACCAACAACATTGACCGAAGTTGTGGCACAGGGTACGCTCCACGTATGGAAGCAACGTCACAAAAAAAGGAACTCGGCATTGTTGGCTTGGGCAAAATGGGGGCGAACATCGCGCGCCGGCTTGTAGGGCGCGGCTGGAGCGTTGTCGGAGTTGATCAGCCGGAAGTGTTGGAGCGATTGAAAGGCGAGGGGATTGTCGGCGCGGCAACGCTGGAAGATCTTGTGAAAAAACTCGCTTCCCCGCGCGTTATTTGGCTCATGGTGCCGGCGGGAGATGTGGTTGACGAAGTCATTTTTGGCAAAGAGGGTTTGCTGAAGTTTTTATCAAAAGGGGACATCATTGTGGACGGAGGAAATTCATATTTTGCCGACACGGTGGCACGCTATAAAAAAGTCACGAAGCGCGGCGGCATTGATTTTATTGATGTCGGCGTTTCGGGTGGTCCCGGGGGAGCATTAGCCGGCGCGTGTATTATGGTGGGCGGGAAAGAAGCGGTATTCAAAAAAATTGAGCCGCTCATCAAAGACATGGCACGTGAGGGGAGTTATCAGTTTTTCGAAGGCGCCGGCGCGGGGCATTTTGTGAAAATGGTGCATAATGGCATTGAATACGGCATGATGCAATCGCTCGCCGAAGGGTTTGAGATACTGAAAAAATCCAAATATAAATTAGACCTCACGCGTGTCACGGATATTTATAACCACGGCAGCGTTATTGAGTCCCGTTTGACGGGGTGGCTCTACGGGGCGTTCAAGGCGCACGGCGAGGACTTGAAAGAAATTTCGGGAACCGTGGGGCACACCGGCGAGGGCGCGTGGACGGTTAAAACCGCGAAACAAATGAAGCTCAAAGCGAAGGTGATTGAAGAAGCATTGAAGTTCCGTGTCAATTCCGCGAAACATCCGAGTTACGCGGGCAAAGTACTTTCCGCGTTACGCGAGCAGTTCGGCGGGCATAAAGCGAAGTAGCGAATATAATTTACATATGAAAAAATCATCTATTGCGGCGTTCGTGATTGCGGCAGGGCTCGCCGGGACAATAAGCTTGAATTATTACCGGTCATTGTCGCTTGTTCCTCCGCAAGACGCGGTTACCGCGGATGTTGCGCCGACGGAGGCCATCGTAAAAGAATTTACCGTCAACGGGGCGAATTTTTCGTTTTCACCCTCAACGCTTACGGTAAAGAAGGGCGATAAAGTGCGGATTATTTTTGAAAACATTGAAGGATTTCACGACTTCCGTATTGACAAGCTGAATGTGGCAACGCGTCAAATTCGAATGGGGGACCGCGATGTCGTGGAGTTTGTGGCGGCTGACGCCGGAAGCTTTGAGTATTATTGCTCCGTCGGCAGTCATCGCGCGATGGGTATGAAAGGAACGCTTGTCGTTGAGAAATAGATGTCAAAGAATTTCGGATTTTGGGCGAAGTTACCCGATGTATGCGCGATTCTGGCGCCAATGGCGGAAGTCACCGACGCCGCTTTTCGGCGCGTGGTGGCGAAGTACGGCAAACCCGACGTGCTCTACACCGAGTTTGTTTCCGCGGAAGGCCTCATGTCCCGCGGCAGGGAGCGGTTGCAACACGACCTGCAATTCCATGAGTCCGAGCGCCCGATTGTCGCGCAGATTTTTGATAACGATCCCGACGTGTTGGCGAAGGCGACCGAGTACATATGTACACTTGGTTTTGACGGCGTGGAAGTAAACATGGGCTGCCCGGATAAGGCGGTGATGAAACAGTGCGCCGGTGCTTCACTAATCGACGACCCCGACCGCGCCGTCAAGATTATTAAGGCAATGAAAGAAGCGGCGGGAGTGATTCCCGTTTCGGTAAAAACCCGGCTAGGCGTCAAAAGCGATGTATTGGAAGAGTGGCTTCCGCGATTGCTTGAGGCGGAGCCCGCGGCGATCACCATTCATGCCCGCACCGCGAAAGAGATGTCGCTTGTTCCGGCGCGTTGGGATCGCGTTGCGCGAGCCGTGGAAATTGCGAAGGGTTCCGGAATAAGAATTATTGGTAACGGCGACGTCGCATCGCTTGAAGATGGCTATGCAAAAGCGCGTGCCGCGGGTGCCGGCGGATTTATCCCGTTAGAAGTAGGCCGCCCCAAGGTGGCCGAAGCCACTCGCCTTGGGCGAGGGCGACTTCTAACGGGATTTATGGCCGGCCGCACCGCCATCGGCAATCCGTTTTTCTTTTCCGGACGAACCGACGTAACACTGAAAGAAAGGTTGGAGGCAATGTGTATGCACGCCCGACTCTGCGAAGAACTTATGCCGTGGAAGCCGTTTGTGCACGTGAGGAAGCACTTAGCAAAGTACGCCGCCGGCGAGCGCGATGTCAAAGCATTGCGCGTGGAACTGATGGCCGCTAATAACGCCGCGGACGTGGACGCAGCCGCGGAGCGATTTTTAAACCAATCGTGTTAAGCGGCTACTCGCCCTCGCACGCGCCCGAAATGTATGATTCCACGAGCGAATTTTTGCACGCCTCGCACGAGTTAGAAATCGTCTGATTCACCGGGTTGCACGGCGCCTTGATGCATTGAATGTTTATTTTCGCGCACACCGGCTGATAGAGCGCGATGCATGCCGTCGCCTCCCGCTGTTCCGCGGCGCAAAGCGTGACCGCGTTATCCACGGTTGTGACTTTGCGTGAATAAATAACCCGGAAGTACATGCTTGCGGCGGAAACCAACACCAGAAAAACGATAAGAATAATAAATTTTTTACTCATAAGTTATGTGCTTAATTTTGGTCGCGCCTCAATGGACGGTGCGCGACATGATTTCGTAAAATCAGCTGCGGGACCTGGATTCGAACCAAGATACTCGCCTTCAGAGGGCGATGTCCTACCATTAGACGATCCCGCAATTGTTACCATTCATAATGTCTGATTTTGACTTATTTTGCAAATTTGCGGCGCATGCTAACCTGAATACAGGTTTATGCCGTACTTTACCTACATTCTGGAATGTGCCGATAAAACTTTGTACGTTGGGTGTACTAATAATCTTGAGCGGCGGTTAAAACAGCACAACGAGTCAAAACAAGGCGCGCATTATACGAAAATCCGCCGCCCGGTGAAATTGGTGCACGTGGAATCTTTCCGTACTCTCCGGAAAGCAAGGCAGAGGGAAGCCGGAATAAAGGGATGGAAGAGAAGCGAGAAGGTGGCGCTAGTAAAAATGGGAATATAAAAATCACAACCCCTCCGACGTCCATCAGAGGGGTTGTTGCGGGTTCGCCATTGCTATGGCCGTTTCATGGCGCGGGGCGCGAGGAACCATACCGCGAAAAGGTCCCAGCAATTCTTACAGAGGTAGCAGATCTTGTCGTTGAACTTCACGTACTGCGTGAACGGAATGTACTCCTCGGTCTTGCAGCGCTCGCAGCGCTGCTTGTTGGATGAAGTCATCGCCATTGCGGCATCCTCCACAAAATGAGAAACTAGAATAATGATAAATCAAACTCGGACAAACGGCAACGCCGCGACCTGGGCGATTGTTATTACGGTAGCGGTGGTACTCGCGGGGCTTTTTATGATTCCGAGCCTGAACCGGAGTAATGGTGGAGGCGGAAGTGGCGGCTCGCCGTGTCTTGTGCCAAATCTGCCGCTGTTGCAGCACATTCATCCGCAGATGAGGATTTTGGTTGATGATAAGGAGGAGGTTATTCCGACAAATATCGGCATCGGCGCGTGCGAGCGCGCGCTCCACACGCACGATTCAACCGGCGAACTGCATGTGGAGGCGCAAGACCGTCACGAATATACGCTCGGCGAATTTTTCGGCACCTGGGGAAAATCAATGGAGCGCGAAGGATATACGCTTGAAATGACCGTGGACGACGTGTCGTCGCAAGAGTTTGGCGCGCTGAAGTTCAAGGATAAGCAGAGAATCGTGGTACAATATAAACGTATAGGGAACACGAATGACGCGAATGGCAGATAAAAATAACGCGAATATTCGTGCGTATTAAAAAATAACCTTATTCGCGATATTTCTATTCCCGATTCGCGATATTTGCGAACACTATAATATGAGAAAAGATTACATTGCAGACAAATTAACCATTGATAAGGACTTGGACGGTTTGAGTTTGAAGATGATTACGGAGCACTTCAAGTTGTATGAAGGATATGTGAAGAAATCCAACGAGATTCAGCAGAAGCTTGAGGAGGCGGATAAGTCCGAGGCAAACGGCGTGTATAGTTATATCGGCGAATTGAAGCGCCAAGAAACCTTCGCGGTGAACGGAATGAAACTGCACGAAGTGTATTTCGGCGAACTCAATGGTAGCCCTTCGACAAGCTCAGGGACTATTATAGAAACGATGATCATTGAGGATTTCGGCTCCATGGACGCGTGGAAGCTGGACATGGTGGCAACGGGCTTGGCCGCCAGAGGTTGGGCGATTTTGTGCTACGACTTCCGCGACAACAAATTGCACAATTACGGCGCGGACGGCCATAACGTCGGCGCGGTGTGGGGCGCGATTCCGTTAATCGCCCTAGACATTTATGAGCACGCGTACTTTATGGACTACGGCGTACGCCGCTTGGATTACATCGCGTCGTTTTTCAAGAACTTGGATTGGAATTACGTCAACGCGATAGCGGAAAAGTTTGAGTTGCAAAAACAGCACAGTTCGTAGCCGGTACTCATTCGCGTTATTTTTATCGCCCGATTCGCGATATTGGCGAATACTATATATGGCAAAGAAAGCAGAACCTAAAAACGAAGAAAAGAAGGAGGTCAAAAAAGATCTCCGCGTCGCCGGATCGGATCGCGCCGCTAAAGCGGCAATCGAGGAAGAGCTTTCCGGAGACGTCGCGAAAATTTCCATCATCAAATTAGTGGACCTCTTGATGGAGTGCGCGTATTTCGCGCGCGCCTCCGACGTGCACATTGATCCGGAGTCCGGCCGCATCAGAGTGCGCGTGCGCGTTGACGGCGTGATGCATGAGGCATTCTTCTTTCCGAAAGAGCTGCAGTCGGAAGTCGTGACGCGCATCAAAGTGCTTTCGGGACTCCGCACCGACGAACATCAGGCGGCGCAGGATGGTCGGTTTAAGGCGCCGATACGCGAAGTGGGCTATATTGACGTGCGCGTGTCTATCGCTCCGACGTATTACGGCGAAAATGCCGTGATGCGTATTTTGGCGGAACAGGCGCAGACGTTTACGCTTGAGGCGCTTGGGTTTGAAGGGGTGGATCTTGAAAGAATACGGAAAGCAATTAAAAAACCGTACGGTATGATTCTGGCAACGGGTCCCACGGGTTCCGGAAAGACAACAACGCTCTACACTATCATCAAACAGCTCAACATGCCGGAGGTGTCCATTATCACCGTTGAAGACCCAATTGAATATTCTATTGACGGTATTGATCAGATTCAGGTGAACCCCCGCACCGGAATCACGTTTGCCTCCGGATTGCGGTCTATTTTGCGCCAGGACCCGAATATCGTGATGGTCGGTGAAATCCGTGACGAAGAAACCGCGGCGATCGCGGTGAATGCCGCCTTGACCGGCCACTTGCTTTTGACCACGCTGCACACCAACAACGCCGCGACAGCATTGCCTCGTTTGATTGATATGAAAGTGGAGCCGTTTTTGATTGCCTCCACCGTGAACGTCGCCATCGGCCAGCGCCTTTTGCGCCGTATTTGCGATGATTGTAAGGAAGAGGTGACGATCACCGATGAGGAGCTCGCGACGATCAAGCAGGTGGTCCGGCAGGAGTTGCTCGGCACGCATAAAAAGTTTTTCAAAGGAAAGGGGTGCGTGAAGTGCGACGACAGCGGATATAAGAGCCGCATCGGCGTGCATGAAGTGATGGATATTGACGACGAAATCCGCGAGGCGGTGATGCGTCGAGCGAACACCGCGGAAATCCAGAAAATCGCCATCAAAAACGGTATGCGTCCGATGCTGGAAGATGCATTCCAAAAAGCGCTTTTAGGTGAGACGACGATTGAGGAGATTGTAAGAGTGGTGCACGAATAGCGCCGTGTTTCGTTTGTCATCCTGAGGTCGCCTAAGGTGACCGAAGGATCTCTTGGGATTCTTCAGTCCCGCGTTGCGGGGCTTCAGAATGACGGCGTAAAAACGGGAAAGGGGCGCGAGTGGATTGCTCCACCGCGCCCCTCGTGCGTTACCGTCTCACAAGATCCGTCTGCCTCAGCTGATGCTCGAGCTCCTTGATGCGCTTCGCGAGGTACTCCGCGTGCTCGGACTTCACCTCCGACGCGAACTCCGTGGAGAAAATCGCCTCCGCGATGTGGGGGATGTTTCCCTGCAGGGAAACATCCCCACAGTACGGGAACTCGTGCAGTGCCAACTGGCACTGCTCCACGAATTCATACGGCGTGAGTCGCGAGAAGAGATGCGCGGAGAGAGATGCCCCGAAGTCGCGGAGCTTCATGTTGCAGGCCGGGATGTAGTCCCGGAGTCTCCGCAACCTGTTCTTCGCCTCGCTCATGTCAATCGCTTTGTGCATCCCACACCACCCTTTCTTGGGTTTTGCAACAACTGAATGCGTGGAAAGTAGCACAATGCCACCCTCCGAAACTGTCCATAGTATGGCAAAGGCCGCAAGGGAAGTCAAGTGTTTGAGTTGTCATCCTGAGGTCGCCTAAGGTGACCGAAGGATCTCTTGGGATTCTTCGGGCTGCTACCCTCAGAATGACATCGGGCGCATGCTATAATTATGTTAATGGCTTCTCCGTTCAAAAACGCATTTTTACATGTCAGCGTGCAGGAGCAAATTCTTTTTGCTCGGCATCTTGCGATTATGACGAAAGCCGGCATGTCACTGTTGGATAGCTTGCAAATGTTGAAGCGCCAATCAAAGTCGCGGTCCATGAAGATTATTCTGGAGGAGGCGACGAGGGCGGTGACAAATGGGCAGTTTCTCGCGGTGGCGCTGGAACCGTACGCAAACGTGTTTGGCGAGCTTTTTATCAACATCCTTCGCATCGGTGAGTCCAGCGGCACGCTGCCGGAAAACCTGAATTATCTCGCGCAAGAATTGACGAAGAAGCGGCAGCTGGCGACAAAAATTAAAGGCGCGCTGTTTTACCCGTTAATTATTTTAATCGGCACGACCGGCATCATCACCTTGCTTGTCACGTTTGTGCTGCCGAAGATTCTGCCCGTGTTTCAATCACTCAATGTCACCCTGCCGCTTCCGACGCGCATCCTTATTGGGATTTCTGATTTTGCCCAGCACTACACGTTGTATATGTTCGCGGGGCTTGCCGTGATCATTGTCGCGTTCATGGCGCTGCTTCGCATACGGTCATTCCAGTACCTGGTGCAGCGCGGACTACTTGCGTTGCCGATTGCGGGTACCTTAATGCAGCAGGTGAATTTGGTGAGTTTCGCGCGCACACTCGGGATACTGTTGAAGAGCGGCTCAAAGATTGTCGAGTCGGTGAATACGGCCGGGATGACGCTCAACAACTTGGTATTCCGGGACGCGCTCTCCGGCGCCGCCGACGATATCAGAAAAGGGGAGCAACTCTCCGAGCATTTGGGAAAACGGGCGAACCTCTTTCCGGATATGCTGACGCAGATGATTATGGTGGGCGAAAGCACGGGAAATTTAAGCGAAACACTGCTGTATCTCGGGGAATATTACGAGGAGGAAGTGGATAACGCGACCAAAAATCTTTCCACGGTGCTGGAGCCGCTGTTGCTCATTATTATGGGATTGATTGTCGGCTTTGTTGCAATCGCGATTATTACGCCGATTTATAGCATCACGCAGGGAATTAAGTAGCGACTACACCCTTTGTCATTCCGGACTTGATCCGGAATCCAGAAGCGCGGATACGTTTTCTGGATTCCCGCCTTCGCGGGAATGACATGAGTAGCCTAACGTCTAAAGCGCTATGAAAAAAAATACCGAACGCGGCGCGACACTCATGGAAATAGTCGTGGTTATCGGCATTGCCGGCGTGCTGTTGGGCATGGGGCTTCCGATGACGTGGGATTTTTACTTAACCAGCGAACTGCGCGCGGAACGTGCAAATGCTGTTCAATATCTCCGCGTCGCCCGCACGCGCGCGCTGAGCAACAGGGGGGAATCAGCGCACGGCGTGGCGCTTGTGGGCGCCAACTTTGTTGTTTTTGAAGGGGCAAACTACGCGGGGCGGAATGTGATGCGCGACCAGGCATTTCCGCGGTCATTCGGAATTACGGCAACGGGCACGATGGAGTTTGTGTTTGCGGCTCTTTCCGGCAGAAGTGCTTCGGCGTCCACGACCTTTATGACCGTAAGCGGTTCAACAACGGTGCGCGTAAACACGGAGGGGCTGGTCCAATAAAAGCATGGGAGCAAGTAAACAAAAAAACACGGGAACGAAAGGGTCGCGTAACGTTGCTTCATTGCTTCATTGCTTCATTGCTTCACATAATGGACAGTCACTCGTAGAAGTGCTTGTCGCTATTGGCATTTTCTTGGTTATCACGGGGAGCGTTGTTACGATGATTTCCGGCGGACAGGATTTGCTTTCTGATACCACGCAGGCGACACAGTCGGCTGAATATGCCGCTGAGGGCTTGGAGGCGGTGCGCGCCATTCGCGACGCGGATTGGGGCGCCTTAACGGACGGGACGCACGGCATCACACTTTCCGGAAATGATTGGCAGTTCAGCGGATCATCGGACGCGAGGGATATTTATACGCGAAGCGTGAGCGTCGCGACTGTGGACGCGAACACAAAAATCGCGACCACCACTGTTACGTGGATGACTGACCCGCTCCGTCCGCAACGCATTGAAATTGCACAAACGCTTACCGCGTGGCAGACTGCGTCACCAACGCTTTGTACGTTGAGTGGCGATTGGGCGCATCCGCGCATTTTGGGAACGGCGGATTTGGGACCCGGGCGCAGCGGAACGGACGTCGAGGTTGCGACAACGACGGTATACGTCTCCAGCATCGCTTCTGATTCGAGCAAAAAAGATTTTTCAATCTATAACGCGTCAAATCCCGCGAGCTTACAGTTGCTTGGTGAGGTAAACGTTGGGGGCGGTATTAACGAATTTGTATTGCATAGCGGATATATATTTGCGGTTTCATCGGACGACTCCGAAGAGTTTAAGGTGATTGACGTGCGGAACCCCGCCGCTCCGGTTGAGGTCGCGGACATCAATCTTGGCGGAAGCGGCAACGCGAACAGCATCGCGTATTGGAAAGACCATGTGTTCATCGGCAGAAATTATAGCAGCACTTATGAAGAGTTGGTAGTTGTTGACGTCACGAATCCCATAAATCCCCTTATCGCCATGGAACTTGATATAGGCGCGTCAATGCTCAAGATGTACGCCTTCAATGATCGGTTGTATTCCGCATACTATAATTTAACCGAGGATATTATCGTGCGCGACATTACAAACCCCCCCGCGGCGCCGCTTGTCACAACCTGGGACATTGGCACCGATGACGTGTATGGTATGTACGCCGGCGGCGATGAGTCGGTATTTATGGTCGGGACGGACTGGGGACATACAGTGAAATACGTTGATGCGACAACCGTCACAAGCCCTATCACCGTCGCCTCAGTGGATGTTGGCGGCCGCGCGTGGGATGTGTATGGCGTTGGAGCGTGGGCGGTGGCGGGAACAGACAATTCTAATGCGGAGTTTCAGGTGCTCGATATTTCAACGCCGAGCAACATGCGCGTAGTGGCCTCATTGAATCTCTCACAGCTTATCAGCGCGACCGCGTGTTATGGCAATGCGGTATACGCCGCGGTACGGAGCAACGATGCGCTGCAGATTATCGGACCGGGACTATGACAATAAAGCAACGAAGCAACGAAGCAACGAAGCATGAAGGCAAGCGAGCCATTGCCCCACTGTTTTTATGTTTTTATGCTTTTATGCATGGCCGCCGTGGCCTCTCGCTTATTGAAACATTGCTCTACACGCTTATCGTTGGAATTATTATAAGCGGATTTTTATTTTTTATTTATGGCGTTTTGACGGCGACGGAGCGGTCACAGGGGAATATGGAGCTCGCGGACGCGAAGTTGTTTGTTGAGCAAAAGTTGGAATGGGCGCTCATGGGAGTTTCCGCAATCACTGTTCCGGCAGCGAACGCGACCGGCGGGACGCTCACACTCACGAAGGTGAATTTCGGCGAAAATCCGATTACGGTTGACGCGCAAAACGGCGTACTGCGCTTCCAAGCCGGCGCAGGAACTCCGGTGCCGATTACACCGCCGGAAGTTGCGGTGTCAAGCCTGTTGTTTGACCACATTGTCTCCGGCTTTCACGAGCGGCTGCGCGTCACGGCGCTTCTGACGGGACGCTACGCGACCACAAGTATTGACCAGACGATTATCGTCAAATAAAAAACATGGAAGCAAAAAAACAAAAAAACATAAAAGCAAAAGGGCGGAGAGGCGTTGCTTCGTTGCTTCGTTGTTCTATTGTTTCATTTGATGACCGTCGCGAAGCCGGCTATCTCGCGATCACCGTCGCGCTCATTTTTTCGCTTATCGCGCTTTTTGTGTCGGCAGCGCTCGGCACACGAACGCTCCTCGCGCGGTTTAATCGGTTAGAGTATCTCAATAAGAAAACGAGTTTTGTTATCGCGCGTTCATGCGATGACGTTGCGTTACTCCGCCTTCGCGCGGATCCTGCCTACGCCGGAAACGAAACGGTCAGCGTCGGTGGTACGACCTGTACGATTTTCCCTATTGAGAGTGTGCCGCCGAACACGGTTATTAAAACGAAGGCGGTCGTTTCACGCGCGACTACAAACCTCAAATTTACTGTGAATTCGAAATTACAGCATATCTCACTTGAGGAGCTGACCGTACTCCCGTAGACTGATGATATGAATCGCAAAGGATTTACCCTGTGCTACAAGCGGTGGCGAAGCGCAAAATTATTTATCTTATAACACATCTTATGCCAAGCTCGTCATCGCGTATATTAAAGAAGTTCGGAACAACTCAACCTTCCACCGCTTGTAGCACGGGGTTTACGCTTATTGAACTTATCATCGCGAGCGCGCTCGTGATGATTACGGCCGGCGTGGCGATGGTGTGGCTAAATCCCTCGGCTCAATTCGCTTCGGCGCGCAATACGCGGCGTAGCGCGGATATTAACGCCATCGCGAACGCCATCGGGCAGAAAATCGCGGATAATAGGGGCGTTTTTACGTGTACCGGCGGGGCGCTTCCCACGAATGCGGCGACAATAATGGCGACGAGCTCGGGTAATTATAATATTGCGCCGTGTCTCGTTCCCGCATATCTCGCTACATTTCCTTATGATCCTGCGGCGCCGGGGGCAAGCTACGTCAGCGTCAGCAGTTATGATTCGAGGTACACGGTGCGCGCAAGTTCAACGACGGGAATCATCACCATCGCGGCGCCATACGCGGAGCTTGGCGCGGTTATAACGGTGTCGCGCTGAATTCCGGAAAAGTGGGGATATGTTCGAGATAGGTTTTTAATCTCGTGGTACACTTCTAGTCATGGGTGAAGACGCTGGAAAAAATAAAAAGATTGTTCTCGTTGTTGAGGATGAAAAGCCGCTCGCGGAGGCAATCGGGGAGTATTTGGGCGGCGTGGGGTACGACGTGAAGAACGCCTATAACGGCAACGAAGCGCTGAAAATGCTCCAGACGATGACGCCCGACGTAGTGCTCTTGGACATCGTGCTTCCGGAGATGAACGGCGTCGCGGTGTTGAAGGCGATGCAGGACGAGTCCTCGCCCGCGAGAAACGTCCCGGTGATTGTATTTAGTAATCTTGTCGGGGAGAAGGCGTGGATTGAGCAGATGGGGCTGCGCGTCGTGGATTATCTTGTGAAGGCAAATAGTTCGTTGGCCGAGGTTGCAGCAAAAGTGAAACAAGTATTAGGGCTTTAGAAGACGGGCGCATCACCAATGAGTACAGTTGATTAAGTTCTATGACGCGCAAAAAACCATCACGCGCTGACGCGGCACTCGCTCTGCAGCGCGATCCGTATCTCGAAATAGTGCCGCGTCTCGAGCCGCGGGCGTTGCGCGCGCTCATACGCGAGCTTCCGAAGCCCGCCGCGCGCTATTGCGCGGGCGGGGTAGCGATTGATGTGTTCTGCGCCAAGCATTTGTATCATCCGTCGTGGGTAAACCCCTCATTATTCCGTCTTGCCATTGACGCGCGCGGCTCGTATTACCGTTATGGGGATTATCCGCCGTTGGACGCGCTGGATCGTAAAGCCGCGGTATACCTCGCGCGTATTCGCTATAGCGACGGCCGCGGAGAAAATAAAATCCCGACGGAAGAATGGCTGAGCGCTCGTTTTATCCCATGGCGTGGAACGCCGTATGGCTACGATGATTTAAAACTCTGCGCGCACAAAGGAAGGGCTATTGACTATTGGGTGCAGAAAAAGTTTCCGCGTCCGGAGGGCACGCCGTCGTTGGTATCCATCTCCCGCGTGTGCGGCATTCCTCCGTATCCAACGCGCGCAAGCGATAAGCAAGGAGAAACGCGTCGGGTAAAGCACGCGTACACGGCGTTAGCGTTTACGGCAATGAATGACGCGTTTTTTAACGCCGGCAATCGCGCGGCGCAGGAGTTCTCCCATGTGACAACGCTGATGCACGACGCGCTGGTTGGCCGGGCGCTTACATACACTAAAGGGAAAAAGCGCGCCGCGATGCGCTTTGTTCCGGCGCATCGGACGCTGGGACTAAGGGCGCCGGTACGGCTCGCCCGCGACGGGTTTGCGGCATCGTATTGCCACCGGTTTCCACAATATTTTTTGGATATAAAGAAGCTGCTCGGCGCATTGCGCGGTGTTGTGCGTCGTGGCGACATATCACACGCAACGCTTGCGCATTATTTAGGCGAAACAGCTGATCCGGAAGCGTTACTGCGGTTTGATGATATGCACATCTCGGCGCTTCATGGGTTGGGGAAGTTGCTTTCCGCGGAGGGGCCGCTCCATGCCGCAAAAATTTCCGGCGAAGAATTGCGCCGCAGGGTGAGTAGGGTGCCCGACGGTCCCGCGTTGCACATGATGACAAGTGTTGCGTGGTCGGCGAGCGTCGCGATGTTTTGCCGAGATGCCGGTATAGCAAAGTTGTAATGCCATGGGTAGCGTGAAACCAATACTGTTGGATGCCGCCGCGGCCGACGCAAGCGGAGCGGTACGGTATGGCAAGGCGGGCGAGGCGCTTGTCCGTCTTCCCGACGGAAGCCAGCGACATGTGCCACCCGATCATCAGTACGATGTAACGCAGGCAACAATTTTCGGATTAAATGAACGCCTGACTGCGGCGGCAACCTCTCCGGTTGTCGGCGCGGGAGGGCATACGCTGCGCGACGAGTTTAACGACGAGTGGAACCGGTACGCGGAGGCAATGGGCAACACGGGCGCCGGAGTTACCTATGGCGTGTACGCGTATTACGCGGAGCGGAACGACTTAGTGCGCTATTGCCCAAAGTATTGGCATCGCGTGGTGGCGGTCGCGAGCAACGCGAAGCTTATTTCTGATCCGATCGGCGAGCTCTCGTGGCGTGAAATACGGGATATTTTTGACGCCTCTGTGATTGCGGTTGCGGGCGCATCTGTCGGAGGAAGCATTATCCACGCCGTTGCCATGGATATTCGGCCCGACAATCTTAAAATCGCGGATAAATCCTTGTATAAGATGGAAAATATCAACCGCGTGCGGCTGGGTTATTGGGACATGGTACGTCCGAACGCGGATCGTGAAGCTGTCGCGGATATGATGCTCCGCAATAAGGCCGACGTAACCGCCGCGCAACTGTATTCCATTGACCCGTACCTCAACGTGTATGTATACAACGAAGGGATTACCGAAAAAAATATCGCCCGATTTTTTGAAGGCGAAGGAGAAGAACCGCCGATAAACATACTCATAGAAGAGGTTGATGACCCGCGTATCAAGTTGTTGCTTCGTGAGGAGGCGCGTCGCCGAAGGGTGCCGCTTATCATGGCGACAGACGTGGGATCCGCGGTACAGCTTGATATATCGCGCTACGATTTGGACGGTGCGTTGCCGCTCACGTATGGCACAAGCGACGAAGAGCTGTACGAGAAAATGAACGCGGTGTACGGTAATCCCGGTGACCGCAAGACGTTTTTCGCGTTTGTAGACGCGTTACTCGGGACCCAATACCGCCAGGGTGAACTTGCGTTGGTTATTGAAGGCAAAACGGAAATCCCGACATCCACCATCATTCCGCAACTCGGGTCAACCATAGCTGTTGCCGCGGGCATTGTCGCGGAAACAGCCGCGCGGATTCTTTTGGGAGAGACGTATCCGCCACGAGTTTTTTTTAATAAGCGCACGTTTGAAGCTAAACGGTTTCCTCCGGATCGGAGGTAAGGATTATTTCATTCAGCGGCAACCGCGGCGCAAACGGCCGGAGTCCGTCCTCGGCGCGCTTCGGGTATCCCGCGCGGAACAGCGCGAGCATTTTGCGCGTGGTGCCGAGCGTCGCCGCGAAAATGCGGTTAATCAGCGCGACTTCCACGATTCCGGCATGTATGGCGGTGGCAACGCCGTCGCCGGTAAAAAGCAGCAACAGTCGTTCAAGGGCTATGCCGGCGTAAATCCACGCTTGAGGATCGTCCGCGGCACCGGTCAAGACCGCGATGAGCGGCGATTTTTCAATACCGAGTTTTCCTGCCATGGCAAACCGTAGCCCGTCTTCGGGTTCAAGGTGGCCATCTCCCAAAAGTCCTTTATGCATCCGGAGCGCTTGCGCGTCGCTTAATCCGAAATTGTTCCCCGGCATGCCGACGCGGGAAATGGTATCGTTCGGCAAAAGCCAGGCGCCAAGTTCTCTGCTGAACTTGGGCGAGTTAATGACATAGCCGTCGGCTTGTCCTTGAAACTCGGCCATGGCCAGCCGGCGGACGGGGTCGGTAACACAATGCAGCGCGATCGGAGTATCGGCAATCGCGGCTTTGGCGCGCGCGACAAGATCCGTCGGAAGCGGTTTAGCGGGGTCAAACTCGGCCCGGACAACTTTGCGTGTAAAAATCGCGCGAAAAACTTTTTCTTCGCATTTCGCATCACCGTGTTGTAGCTGTATGGTTGCGACGTGGAGCGGGGGAACGCGCGCGGCATTAGCTGACGGTCTGACTTGCGCCGGAAGTAGCGGCGCGATATCAATAGCCGCGATAAAGCCGTAGTGAGCGGCCGCGGTACGGATATGTTCAATCGCGCAGCCGATGCTTACCATCGCCTGCCGTCCGCGGACGTCGGACGCGGGGAGTACTCCCGGGCGATGGAGAAAAACGTCAATGGTCATTGTGTCGGGACGAAGAAAAAATCGCCAGGGTTGCGTGTTGTGCGTTGATGGAGCAAGGTGCCCCGCGGCAATAAGTATGCGGAGCTGCTGAAGTGCTGGAAGCGCGGCAAAATCCCGCCGATTGTAGACATTGAGGCGCCGAGCGTCGCTTATTGTGTCCATACTGCAATCATAGCATGCGGGCGGAGTCACCGGCTGAGGAAATACGCACCGATACGCTATAATGAATGTATGCCCCGTGCAACAACTTCGATCGTGGGGTGCATGGCAAAAGATTCTGAATATTGATATGAACATGCCCATCTTTTCAATAGCATCGCTTGTCGCATATTACAAACATAAATCGAAGTTGTAGCACAGGGTATGGAAAGCGCAACTGCATTCGCGCCGCTTATCAGCCAGCGGGTGGAGCTCATCCTCGGCCTTATCGCGTTTGTGTCCTCAACATATTTGGGGCTGATGGTGTATTTGCGTAATCCGAATAGCGCCACGCATCGTCTGTTCGCGGTCATCGCGGCGCTTATTGATACGTATATCGTCGTTAATTATTTATCGCTTCATCCGCCGGTCGCGACCAGCGACAACCAGTTATTTTGGATCCGTGTTGTTATGTTTGTGACGTCGTTTATCGGGCCGATGCTTTTTTTGCTCGTGCATACATTTCCGCGCGACACCATCACGCTCCGCAAGCGTTATCTCGCGCCGTTGCTCATACTCATGTTTCTCTCGGCGACGCTTGCGATGACGCCGTTGGTGTTTGAGAAGCTGGAATACATAAGCGGCGAACCGATTCCGACTCCGGGAATCGGCATGCCCGTATTTGTGCTGGATTTCGGCGGACTGTTTTTCTGGAGCATCATTTGGCTCATATACAAATATCGGAAAACAAGCGGCAAGGAAAAGGCGCAGCTGCAATACTTTCTTTTCGGAATTCTTTTCACGTTCGCGATTATGGGCGTCGCGTCCAACCTGACCGTCGTACTGGGAAAAACATCCGCGTTTGTTTTTTTGGGCCCCATCGTGCCCGTGATTCTTATGGCGTTTGTCGCGGCATCTATCGTGAAGCATCGTTTCCTGGATATTAAGCCGGTCATTGCGCGCGCGGTGTCATACACCTTGCTTATCGTTATACTCGGCTTCCTTTACACCGGAGTGCTCTTCGGGTTTACAACGCTCGTGCTCGGGGGTTCGGTTGAGCCGCGTGTTGTGGCGTTAAGCGTGCTGCTTGCCGGAATCGCGGCGCTAACGTTTCAGCCCGTGCGCCGGCGCATTGAAAAGTTGACTGATCGGATCTTTTTCAAGGCGCAGTATGACGCGGACGCGCTGCTCGGAACCCTCACGCGACACATGATTGAAACCATTGATCTTGGCGAGCTGGCAAAAAAGGTGTTGGGTACGCTTATTGCTGAAATGCGCGTCAGTAAAGCCGCTTTTCTGCTTCTTGACCATCACGCGGTTGTCGGCGCGAAGGGTGTGGGGTACGACGAGGAAGCATTGCGCCAGGCGCCGCTGGATTCCCTGTTGCATAGCCAGACAATCGCGGACCAGAACATCGTGACGTTTGAGGATATTCACAATAACCCCGAAGGGCTTGATGTGTTGCGGAAATACGACATCGCGCTGATGATTCCTATCCGCGTCGGCGGTGACGAAGTCGCGATTTTGGCGCTTGGGCCAAAGCGCGCAGGGGATCTCTATAGCAGTAAAGATATAGGACTGCTTTCCATTTTTTCTTCGGAGTCCGGCATCGCGATACAAAACGCGCGCCTCTACAACGACTTAAAAGAGAGCGATGAGATGAAGTCGCAGTTTATTTCCGTTGTTTCGCATCAGATGCGCACGCCGATTTCCGCCATTCGTTGGAGTCTGGAACTGCTGCAGCAGAAAAATCTGGAGGAGGCGAAGCGCGTGGAATTCTTGACGAACGCGCACCATAACGCGATCTTTATTGCCGGCCAGCTGGACGACGTGCTGACCGTGCTTGCCATCCAAAGCGAGAAGGGCGGCCTGCAAAAGAGCGCGTGCGAAGTGCACACGCTTTCCGTTGACATTGTGTCGTCGCTACAGCACCAAATTCAAGATAAGCATTTAGACGTGAAACTTGAACTTTCCGGCAACGCGTCGCTGATTTTATGCGACGCGAAGAAAATTCAAAAAGCGATTCAGGTGCTTATTCAAAACGCGATTACCTATACTCCGGAAGACGGCCACATTGTCATTCACTCGGAAAACCGGACGTTGAACGGGAAAAAGCATTTTGTACTTTCGGTTTCCGATACCGGCCTCGGACTGACCGACGAAGAGAAGAAACGGATTTTTGATAAGTTTTTCCGCAGTGAGGAAGCGCGTCTCATTGCTCCGGACGGCATGGGGTTGGGCATGTTTATCGCGGAAACATTTGTTGCCCAGCACGGCGGCACGCTATGGGTTGAGTCAGCCGGACGCGGAAAGGGCGCGACATTCTTTATTGCGTTGCCGGTGAATACCGACGATGTTACGATAAGGTGATGGAATATCTCAAAAGACAAAGTGTGGGCAACGTGAAGAAGTCACCGGACGTCGCGGGCGGGCAGGAATTCATCGCGGTAATCGTGCACCAGCTGCGCACGCCGCTTTCGGTTATCAAGTTTGTTACGGAGGAATTGCAGCGCATGGAAGGCAAGAATCTGACCGAAAGCCAGCATAAAAAACTCGCCGCAATTATGGAGGCGGACGAGCGCGCGTTAAACTTAGTCAATAATTTTCTTGGCGCGGCGGCGCTCTTGGGCGGGGAGCAACATCTGGAAATCAGCGAATGCAATCCGCGGCATGCGTTTGAAATTATCGTAGATACCTTGCGCCCGATGGCAGCGGTAAAAAATCAGGAATTGGTGTTCACCGCGCCGCATGAAGTGGAACCGGTGCGCATATGCAACGAGTACCTGGACCGCGCGTTCCAGAACATCTTAGACAACGCGATAAGTTATGGGGATGAAAATTCAACCGTTACGGTGGCACTCAAGAAACTTGAGAGCGAGTATGAGGTAAGCGTGAACAATCGTGGTCCGGTTATTCCGGAAAACGAATTGCCGGATATGTTTCAAAGATTTCACCGACTGCCCGAAGCGGAGGCAATCAAGCCATCAGGATCGGGGCTTGGCCTCTTTATTGCGAAGGCCGGAGTGGAGTTGAATGGCGGGCGAATCTGGATAACATCCGACAAGCGCGATGGGACAACGGTGTACTTTACGATTCCCCTGCCAAAACAAACTCACGGCGTTATCCACGGATAGCGCTTCAAATCCGCTCGGTTGTGTCCAAGAGCGAAGCTCGGAGACACATTATAGTCTTCAAAGGCGAGAATCCGGCTATGGTCGTATTTGCTTCCCTCCCTCGTATTGGATGAGTGTGGGGACAAGGCATCCGTCGCGGATTTCGGCTTCAAGAAGTTTCAAGCGGACGCGCTTTCCTTTTTTTTCCACAAGCGTATAGACGCCCGGGTCGGGAGTTAACGCGCGGATTTTCCGGTCAATTACCGCAGGATCATCCTTCGCGAAATCTACAAAACCATTCTCAGTGGAAAACTTTTTTGTGTATGTCGCGGCGTCCTCATTCTGCGCGCGCGGAGCAATGTTCCCCGTGACAAAACGAGGAAGCGTATCAGCGAGAAGCTCGCCGCTTAAACCTCCTAGTTTTTGCAGCAACGTTTCATAAGTTTCGCGAGCTGCGATAGGCAGCGCGCGTGTTGCGAGTAGTGCTCCGTGGTCAACTTTTTCATCCAGCATGAATAAAGTGACGCCGGTTTCGGCTTCCCCTGAAAGTATCACGGATTGGATCGGTGACGCTCCGCGGTAGCGCGGAAGGAGTGACGGGTGGACTCCTATTGTTCCCAAACGAGGCAGGCCGATGATTGATTGTGGGAGAATTTTTGCGTACGCGGCGACGACGGCGAAGTCGGGCTTAAAACCTGAGACTTGGAGCTTGAAACCCTCGTCCAACTTTTCTGGCTGCAGGACCGGAATGCCATGTGATTGCGCCAAAACTTTTACCGGTGGGGGAGTCAGGACTTTTTTCCGCCCGAATGGCCGATCGGGATTGCAGATAACCGCCGCAGGCGGCATGCTCGCGTCGATGAGTTTTTCGAGGATAATCTCGGCGAAACGTGGGCTGCCGAAAAAAATATACTTCATAAACAAGGTTGTCCTTCGATAAACTCAGGAGCTAAAATTTTTATTCCCTGAGCTTGTCGAAGGGCTACAATAAATTTGATAACGAGTCCTTAGATATTAGAAATTTTATGGAGTTCCTTCGCTTTATCTATGAAAAGAACCCCATTAAGGTGGTCAACTTCGTGCTGAAACACCCGCGCCAGAAGACCGCGCGCCTTTATCTTGAGCGGACGGCTGTTGCGGTCGGCGCCAATGAGTGTCACTCTTGCGGCGCGAGAAGTCGGTCCGTAGGTCCCAGGGACACTCAAACAGCCTTCGTCAAGCATCTCGGTTTCCACGGACATCTCGGTAATAACCGGATTAAAAACAGCATAAAACTTGTTATGTACCAGGGCCACAAACACTGAGCTGTTAAGGCCGATCTGGTTTGCCGCGAGCCCAACGCCAGAAGCCGCCGTCATCGTTGTTCGCATCGTACGCAAAAGCTCCGTAATTTGCGGTTTTGTATAAAACGCGAAATCGAACGGAGCGGTCTTCACGCGGAGTACGGATTCCTCCTTTTTATTTTTTATCGTGAGAATGTTCATTGCTATACAATAATTTCATAAAATACGCGCCTTTGTTGCGGATATTGTTAATTTCGGCAACAGATTTCGCGAGTGTCATCATTTTTTCCGTTCCGAACTGCTTGGCAAGCTTGATATACAGGGCTTTATGGGGCTCATCCGCGAGTAGTTTTGCGACCTCAAGGCCGATAAACTGATAGCTGCGGAAGATATGGCCGCCGTTTTTCCGGTCGGCGATTGTTTTGAGATAGTCGCCGGATGCTTCTTGGATTGGACGCATAAGATACAGTATAAACAAAGAATGACATAAATGCAAATTTTTGCAAGAAGAAACCGGTCTTCGGATGGTATAATTATTATATAGAAGGTTTTACGTCTGCGCCCGAATCGGTCGGGCTAAAGCCTTCGAAAGGTCGCGTAATGCGCAGAAACAACAAATATGTTTGACCCAAAACCGATAGTTCCGCCACAGAAATAGGCTGGCCCAAACACCCCCCGATGACCATCGCGGGGGTGTTTGTTATAGTATAGTGATATGCAAAAGAAACGGATTTTTATCGCAATCAACCTGGCCCCGGGAGTCCGCGATGAGTTAGGGAAACATATCGCGGATTTAGTCGCGGAGCTTCCGGAATCCGTACGGTTTGTGCCACCGGAATTTTTACACTTTACGTTGACGTTTTTGGGCGATCAAACCGATGAAACTATCGGGGACATTGTTTCTGTGATGCGGGATTTGGTTCCGCAATTTACACCACCGGAAATCGCGATAACGGGCGTCACATACGGTCCGCCAGGCAAGGCGCCACGGATGATTTGGGCAATGACTGACGAAGCTTCGTCGGAGGCGATCGGCGAAATCAAGACAGCAATAGAAGACGCGCTTTCTGATCGCGGTGTCCGCTTTGAGCGTGAGGCGCGTAAATATCTCGGACACCTGACACTGGCGAGGTTTGAACGCGCGGAAAATCTTCCGAACATAGAGATGCCGATCAGTATCCGCTTTATTCCCGAGAGCGTGGACCTTATGGAATCAGGCCTAAAACGCAGCGGCGCGGAGTACGGATTGCTTACCGAGATAGAATTTGGAGAATAAATAGGGTAATATAATACGTATGAGGAAAATATTTACACGCATCATTCAAAATCGCATCACGAAACTTTGCGCCGCGCTCTTGGTTATCGGAGCGGTCGCTTTTGCCAGTTATTGGTTTGGCACGACGCATCCGTCGACGCTGGTCATTAAAGGGGTGACGAATATCGAAAATGATCCGAAGGTGACCGCGGATTTCAGCGTGTTCTGGGAAGCATGGAACCGGATCAAAGACGAGGCGTTAAAGGGTTCGGAGTTAAAAGAAGGGGATATGACATACGCCGCCATCAGCGGTTTAGTGAAATCTCTGGATGATCCGAACAGCGTGTTTTTCCCGCCGGCTGACGCGCAAAAATTTGAAGAGGATGTCGCCGGAAATTTTGGCGGAATCGGAGCGGAGATCGGCACGCGCGATGAGATTATTGTTGTAATTGCGCCTCTCAAAGACTCACCATCCGAAAAAGCCGGCATCCGGAGCGGAGACAAAATTTTAAAGGTAGGTGATAAATCAACGACCGGAATGAGCGTTATGGATGCGGTAAAAATCATCCGCGGCCCGAAAGGCACATCAGTAACGCTTAATGTATTTCGCGATGGGTGGGACAAACCGAAAGATTTCTCCATTGTACGCGACACCATCATGGTGCCGACGATGGACTGGAAGATGCTGGATGGTCACATCGGCTACATCCATATTAGGAATTTTAACGAAAATGCGCCAGGGTTGTTCGCGCGCGCGGCAAAAGAGTTGGTTGCCGATGGAGTTAATGGGCTCATCGTTGACGTTCGCGACGATCCCGGAGGATTTCTTGAAGTCGCCGTGACTCTCGCCGGATGGTTTATGGAGCAGGGGAGTCTGGTGGTTACGGAAGAGTTCCGCGCAGATGCTCCGCAACCGAAAGAACAGTTTCGCGCGTATGGAAACGGGTTGTTTATTCCGGTGCCGATTGTGGTACTTATCAATCAAGGTTCCGCGTCCGCGTCGGAAATTTTAGCCGGAGCGCTTCGGGACAATCGCGGCGCGATAATGGTCGGAGAAAAATCGTTCGGCAAAGGCACGGTGCAAGAATTAAGGCGCTTACATGACGGTTCCAGTATGAAACTTACGGTCGCGCACTGGCTGATGCCCAAAGGCGATCTCATTGAAAAAAACGGAATTAAGCCGGACTATGAAGTGAAGATTTCCGACGAAGATGCTAAAAATGGAAAGGATTCGCAGCTGGAGAAAGCGCAGGAGGTGATAAAGGGGATGATTGAAAAAACAGTGGCGCAGAAACCATGAGAGTGATTTTACTGAAAGACATCCGTGGCATCGGCCGCCACAACGACGTAAAGGAAGTCGCCGACGGTTACGCGCGGAATTTTCTTATTGCCAAGGGACTTGCCTCGCCAGTAACACCAAAAGCGATTGCGGAGAAAGCTGCCGCGGGCAGACACGAAAGCGCGGTCATGCAGCGGCTTACCGACGCGGCCGAGGCACTCGGCAAAGAAACATTGAAATTCGCGCTTCGCGGAGATGCGAAAGGGACTCTGTTCGGCGCGGTGAGCGGGGAACAGGTTGAAGCCGCGCTGCGCGCCAAAGGTTACGCGGATGCCAAGGTTACGCTGGAACGGCCACTTAAACACGCCGGCGAGCAGAAGGTTGAAGTGCATTTTCCGCGCGGAGTAAAAGGCACGGTTCGCGTTGTGGTTGAGGCGATGGCGAAATAATTACTTAATACGACAAAAACCGGTAGCCTGAGGCTACCGGTTTTTGTTGTATTACGTTATCGAATTACTACGCCGCGAGGTTCACGCACACAATAGTCGCGGTTCGCTGTTTACGGTCAAAACGGATCTTGCGCGTGGGGATAAACTCCACCACGCCGTCGCGGATAGCGTAAAGTGTATCGTCAGCGCCCTTCCGGACTCCGGCTCCGTGCAGGAAGTGGCTTCCGCGCTGGCGGATGATAATTTCACCGGCAAGAACGCCTTGCCCATGGTTCTTTTTGACACCAAGACGCTTGGAGATGGAATCGCGTCCGAGCTTTGTAGAGCCTGTAGATTTTGTAGATGCCATAGCTTAAATGCTCCTATTCTTGCGTACACTGACAGTATAGTTTATGCTGGGTGGTGTGTCAAGCGTAAGTTGTGGGTGTCAGATCATGCACATATAAGCGCCCGATAACGCGCCGATTTACTCATATGAACATATGGCTTGCCGCGCATAAGCGCGAGATGATACTCGTAACGCTCGTCGTCCTTATAAGCACGATCAGTTTTGCGTCCGGCTATTTGTTTGCCCGCGACGCAGAAAAAACCCCCATCGTGATTACGCAGTAGCGCGATTATCCTAGCCGGTCATTCCGTAAAAAAATACGAAGTCCTTTGAGCCACGTGATGACGGTGCGTCCAGGGGGGAGTATCGAGGAAAGATACGAAAGCTCAATAAGCCCCTTCAAGATCCACGCGAGGAATCCTGAAAAAATAAACGGCCCTATTTTTGCGATGGCGTATTTGCCGCCAACCGGAATGATGTACGGATACTCTACGGGATGATAACGCAACAGCGCCACGCTATGACGGCGTTTTTCAGCGATAAGAATCTGCCGCATGATATTGCTCGCGACAATGTCCGCTTGAATAAGCGCTGCCCGCGCGACAAGCGGCACGGGTTTTTTCGTTACCGGGTCAAAAAAGCACACGGCGTCGCCGATGCCGTAGATAGTCTCATAAAGTTTCAAATCACCGGTCTGCGGAAAGCACTGCATCTCGCCGGCGACCTCAACGCGCCCTTTTGATTCCCGCTTCAGCGGCAGGGAGCCCATGAGCGCTGCGGCTCTCACGCCGCCGGTCCAAATAAGAATGTCGTACGGCGCCGTATGGCCGCTTTGCAGCGTTACTTCGGCGGAGGTAACGCCCGTGATGCGTTCGCTTGTAATAACCGTAACGCCAAGATGCGATAAACGCGCCGCTGCCTTTGCGATGATGCCCGAGGCATATCCTGTAAGTATTGTAGGCGCTCCTTCAATGATTGTTACCGTCGGCGCGCATGCGAGGTGAATCTTCGCGCGGAGTTCGGTAAACCACCCTTGGAGTTCACCGGCAAGCTCTACGCCGGTTGAGCCACCGCCACCGATAACAATACGCAGCGTTCCGCCTTCCGCGTAGCGCGCAAGTACGCGGTCGCGGAGCACGATAGCGTCCATAAAAGACTTGAGCGGCAACGAATGTTCATGGAGCCCCGGAATGTCAAAGTAGTTGGTTTCGGAGCCCATCGCGAGTACAAGATAATCAAATTTCATTTCATGGCCGCCGCAATGAATGTCGCCGTTCGGAAGATCAAGCGCCGTTATGGCATCGTGGATAAAGTTGATTTCAGGGAATCCGGAAACAAGGGAGGCGACATCAAACGTAACGATATCGCGGAGCTGGATATAATTCGCGGTTTCCTTTGATGTGGTCGCAACCTCGTAGAGTGTCGGCGTATAGGTATGGTAGCTGTTGCGGTCAATGAGATAGAGCGCGTAGCGGTTGGTGAGCCGCGCTCTACGCAATGCTTTCGCGAGTAATATTGCTGTTCTGAGCCCTCCAAAACCCGCGCCCAAGATGACGATGGATTTCTTCTCGGAATGTATTCTCGTTGCGGTCATCATCCCATCAGTATATAATAAAATTTATCATGAAGACACTGCGCGACATACAGGCATCCGACCTCTCGAGCGAAGTTGTCATTCTTCGTGTTGATCTAAACGTGGAAGACACGCACGATTCCTGGCGCAGAGAAGCAATCATCCCAACGTTAAAGTGGCTCCTGTCGCGCAATGCCCGCGTGCTGATGATCAGCCATCGCGGACGGCCGACTCCGACGGACAATGCCGCGTCCGCGGCCGGCAACTCATCCGTAACGCTCCGTGGTAATGTCGCGCCGCTCGCGCGGATGTTGGGAAGAGCGGTGATGTTCATCGATCATTTCCGCTTTGCTGAAATTCGCGATGCGCTCCGCGCGGCTCCCGCGGGAAGCGTATATCTTATGGAAAATATCCGACTGCTCATGGGCGAGGAGACGAATAGCGCGCCGCTCGCGAAAACGCTCGCGTCGCTCGGAACGTTGTATATAAACGACGCGTTCGCGGTGTCGCACCGTAAGCACGCTTCGGTCGTGGCAATCACGCGCTACCTCCCGTCATATGGCGGGCTGCTCATGGAACGTGAATGCGGAACACTCCGAGAAATGATAAGCAAGGCGGCCCATCCGTTTGTGGTAATCATCGGCGGCATTAAGGCGCAAGACAAGATGCCGGTTATCAGCAGATTCCTGCCACGCGCGGATACATTTCTTTTCGGCGGAAGCATTGCGAATACCATACTTAAGGCGACAGGGACGGACATTGGGGATTCGGTATGTGATCCAGAGTTTATCGCGCTTGGAAAACGATTGGCAAAAAATAGAAAGGTTGTTGTGATGCGCGATTGGCTTTGGGACAAAAATAAAATACTGGACATCGGCCCGGAAACAATCGCGGATTTCACGGCACATATCAAAACAGCAAAAACGGTGCTGTGGAACGGCCCGCTTGGCCTCGTGGAGCATACACGTTACGCGAACGGTTCCGTCGCAATCGCCGAGGCAATCGCGAAAAGCAAAGCGTTTTCCGTTGTCGGCGGAGGCGAAACAACCCAACTCATCCGTTCACTTGGTCTGCAGAAAAAAATTTCTCTGCTTTCAACCGGTGGAGGAGCGATGCTTGCATTTCTCGCCGGCAAAAACCTGCCCGGCATTGAAGCGTTAAAGTGAGCCGGCGGCCCGATTCGCATTATTTTTAGAGCCCAATTCGCGATATTCGTGATTACTATATGAAAAAAGACATCGTCGTTATCTACCACGGTGAGTGCAAGGACGGTTTCGGCGGCGCGTTCGCGGCGTGGAAAAAATTCGGTAACCGCGCGCGCTACATTCCGTATCGGCACGGTGACGTCCCGAAAACGGATTTTTCCGGCGCGACGGTATATTTCATTGACCTTTGTTATTCCGTGCCGGAACTGAAAATTGTACGCGAGAATAACGAGCGCATTGTCCTCATTGACCACCATAAATCAAACGCGGATAAGGTTGGGCTGGTTGATGAGTCGCTGTATGAAATGGAACACTCCGGATCGGTGCTTGCGTGGACGTACTTCCATCCGAAGGTAAAAATGCCGAAGCTCCTCACATATATTGAAGACACCGATTTGGGAAGGTGGTCGTTGCCGCACACGCGCGAAGTTTTTTCTTATATCGGCGCGCATCCGTATGAATTTAACGCATGGAGCCGTCTCGCGAAAACATTTGAGGGGGCGCCGAGCCGGAAGCGCGCGATCGCCGAAGGAAAATTGGTGCTTGCGCGAGAAACAAAAATCATACAGGAGCTTGCCGCGGACGCTGAACTCGTTGAGTTTGAGGGATTCCGGTGTTTTGCCGCGAACTCGCCGATGCTTGTGACGGGTATCGGAACCGAACTTGTTCGCCGTAACCCCCCTATAAGCATTGTGTGGGCAAAGCGTGGCGGCTATTATCGCGTATCGCTCCGATCGGTAGGGGAAGTGGACGTTGCGAAAATCGCGCAAAAATACGGCGGAGGAGGACATAAAAACGCGTCGGGTTTCACGATTCCAGAAAATACGCCGTTCCCGTGGAAGGCGGTAAATAACTAATATGGCAGCACAGATGCTTTTTCCAGACAAAGAGTTGGTTATCTCCACTGACGGCGGAGCAAGAGGGAATCCGGGCCCGGCCGCTATCGGCGCGGTTGTCGGAGGGAAACCATACGGTGAATATATCGGGGAGACAACAAACAATGTCGCCGAGTACAAGGCGCTGATTTTCGCGCTGAAAAAAGCGATTGCGTTGCTCGGCAAAGAAAAAGCAGAGGAGACGAATATACATTGCAACATGGACAGCGAGCTTATCATCAATCAAATGAACGGGATATATAAGGTTAAAAGCACCGACCTGCAACCGCTCTTTATTGAGGCGTGGAACTTGCGCCAGGACTTCAAATCGGTACGCTTCACGCATATTCCACGCGAAGAAAACAAGCTCGCCGACAGAATGGTCAACGAGGCACTTGACAAAGCATTAAAAAGCAGTTTATGATTAATCTGTTGGTTATGCACGCGACTGCTGTCGCCTCAGGCGACAGAGGAAAGTCGGGGCACTCAGGTCGCCTTAGGCGACCAAAGGTAGCAGGTAACGCCTGCCGGTGGTAACACAGAGGTGCGATCAGTGACGTTCCGATCCGCAAGGGTTGGAAAGGCCCCGTCTCAAGCTTGATGGCCTAATCCGGTTATAGAGACAAAAAGACCGGAGTGAAACGGCAAAACCCTTACCCGAGTGCAAGGCCGTGGTCGCCTTTGGCGACAGTGCCGCTAGAGGTGGCGAGCGATCGCCATCCCAGAGAAATAGTTGCGTCATCCGCGTAAAGCGAATGAGACAGAACCCCGCTTACGCATAACCGATCAAAAACTCCCCCTTGGGGGAGTTTTTGTTTCCTGATAATATAGTAAATATGACTTCCTTGCACGCGTATCGAGCGATCGTCGTTGCCGTCATACTCTACATCATCATATTCGGCGTCGTAACCGCGCTCCGCCACTATAATTTCCAAACCCAAACCTGGGACATGGGCGTGTTTGATCAGCTGTTTTGGAACACTATTCACGGCCGCATCATGCAGGGGAGCATCGAGGAAATCCCGGATCACTTCGGCGTCCACTGGAGCCCGGGGCTATTACTGCTCGTGCCGGGTTACGCGCTCTTTCCCTCACCATACTATTTGCTTTTTATCCAAGTCCTGGCGCTCGCCGCTGGCGCCTTGCCGCTCTACCGACTTGCAATGCGCATGTTGCAACGGGAATCGCTCGCGAAACTTATCACTGTCGCGTATCTCTTGTACCCATCCCTGCATTGGCTAAACCTTTTTGATTTCCACGAAATCGCCTTTTTTGTTCCGGCGCTGCTTGCGGCGCTCTACTATGCCGACGCCGAGCGGTGGGGATGGGCGTCGTTTTGGTTCGCGATTGCCGCAAGCATGAAGGAAGACGCGATTATTGCCGTGGCGTTTGCCGGACTATATTTTCTTATTCGCCGGAAAGACGCAACATTCGCGTGGTGGAATCGC
Organism: bacterium; assembly: GCA_030649055.1. NCBI lineage: Bacteria > bacterium. The sequence goes on from JAUSGH010000004.1 coordinate 37,138, forward strand.
AATCGGTTATACGCGGCGTTCATCGCGCTCGGCGCGCTGCTCTACATTGTATTGGCGGTTAAGGTATTTATGCCGGCATTCGGCGGGGGATTACTGCGCCTCGACCGCTACGCGGCGCTCGGGAGCTCGGTTGGAGAAATTGTAACAAACCTTGTCCGTAATCCGACGCTGTTTGCGCGCACCATTCTCACGCTTCCGAAGATGGATTATTTGCTTTGGCTGTTCGCGCCGCTCGCGTTTTTACCGCTATTTTCCGGCCGGGCATTTTTGCTTATCGTTCCGGGGCTGCTGGAAAATCTTTTGACCACAAACCGGTTTCAGTTTTCAACATTCTATCAATACGACGCAATCCTTATTCCGGGAATGTTTTTTTGCGCGGTCTACGGGTTGCGCAATGTCGTGAGACGCTGGCCGGCATGGGAGCGCTTTGCGCGGCGAGCTCTTGTCATTGCTGTCGCTATCGGATTCTTTGTGCGCTCGCCCGTGAATCCGTTTACATTCCCGTTTAATCTTTTTGGAACAAACTCACGCTGGCAGATATTTCGTGAATTATCGCGGGACATTCCCGAAAATCTTTCCGTTACCGCGCAAACAAACCTGCTCCCGCACCTTGCGCACCGCGAAAAAATATACCAACTCGGCATGGAGCGCGCGTTCGCGGATGTCGCGTTTATCGACATCAATGATCCGTTCGGGTTCGGCGATAATACCGACGCGTTCGCCGCGTACGCAAAACAATATATTGAAAACCCAGCTTACGATGTTACCGCGTATAACGATCGCTACGTTGTTGCCAGAAAAAAACCGTAAGCAAACCGGCAGTTGACGTTACCGACGAATGAAGCATACTTAAACCATGAAGCAAATTCTTATCATTGATGACAACGAATCTTTCCTTGCGGCATTGCAGGAAATGTTGTCTCAAAAAAAGGATATTACGGTGCTTACCGCGACGAATGGCGAGGAAGGGTTGCGTGTTGCGGAGGAGCGCAAACCAAACCTCATCGCGTGCGATATCATGATGCCAAAAATAAACGGCATTGAATTTTTACGCCAATTAAAACTAAACCCTGAGTTCGCGCGTGTCCCTGTTGTTATGATGACTGTGCTTGAAAGCATGCACATGATCGAAGAAGCAATCAAGCTTGGGTGCGTCGGCTACCTGGAAAAACACCGTCTTGATTTGAAAGATCTTACAGAAAAATTGTTGAATTTTCTTCAATAGACAACGGAAAGTCGGGTGAAAGGTCGTTCGCTCAATACAAAAATACTCAAATGAAATCATTCGCATGCCGGGATATGGGGTTTGACTGCGACTACGTCGCAACCGCGGAGTCCGTGGAAGAAGTTATGACAAAAGCGGATAGCCACGGAGCGGCCGTCCACAAAGCAGCCGTGGAGGAGATGGTCAAGAAAATGACAGTAGAAGAATTGAAGGCGGCGGTACAGTCAAAGGTGAAAGATCTCTAAGAACAAAAAAGCAATAAACTGAAATACCCTCCGCAGTGGAGGGTATTTCAGTTTATTTAACCGGTGCTATGACCGCCGCTGACCGCGGCCTCCCCCAAAACGCGGGGTACGATGCGGACCGCCGGATCGTGGTCGTTGTCCGAAGTGACTTTCGCGATCAGGCACAATACTCCGAGGTCGCTCCGGCGGTAATTCCGGAAGCGGGGAAACACGTAATGTCTGCCGCACTAGCCGTTCAATGTCGCGGATTTCACCGCGTTGTTCGGGCGTCACAAGCGTAATCGCATGTCCGCGTTCTCCCGCACGCGCCGTGCGGCCGATGCGATGCACATAATCTTCGGCGTCAGTCGGCACATCATAGTTGATTACCAGTCCGATGCCCTGAACATCAATGCCGCGTGAGGCGATATCAGTCGCGACAAGCACCCGATATTTCCCGGACTTGAATCCGTCCAAGGCAATGCGCCGCTGATTCAGTGATCGGTTAGAGTGGATTTCCGCCACCGTATGGCCCATATCGTGAATCGTCTGCGTCAGCCGCTTCGCTCCATGCTTCGTCCTGGTAAAAATAAGCGTGGTGACCGCGTGCGTTCCCAGCAACCGTTCAATCAGGCGATTCTTGTCGCTCTTGATGATAATAAAAAGTTCCTGCGTCACGCGTTCGGCGGTTGTCCCCGCGGGAGCGACTTCCACGCGGATAGGAAGTTTCATTTGCGCGGTTGCCAAACTCATAATTTCCTTTGGCATAGTCGCGGAAAAAAGCATGGTCTGGCGCTCCTTCGGCAAATGGTCAAAAATTTTTCGTATCTGTGGCGCGAAACCCATATCAAGCATGCGGTCGGCCTCATCCAGCACGAGGATGCGCACCGCGTTTAACGTAAGCGTCCGCTGGTTTAAGTGATCAATAAGCCGGCCCGGCGTTGCGATGACGATGCGCGGGTTTCTCCCGAGCGCCCGAATTTGCGGCGTAAGCGAGGTGCCTCCGATGAGTACGGTTGTGGTAATACCCAACCCCGCGCCGACCCGATGCAACGCCTCATCCACTTGAAGCGCGAGTTCCCTCGTCGGAAGAATAACAAGACCGCGACCCGGAGCCTGAACCAGTCGTTGAATCATCGGGATGCCGAACGCAAGCGTTTTTCCAGTACCGGTCTGCGCGATACCAATAACATCATTTCCTTGTATCGCGGTTGGGATCGCCTGTCGCTGAATCGGGGTGGGGATGGAGTATTTGAGCTGATCCAGCGCCGCGAGAATCGCCGGCGCTATGCCTAAATCGGTAAACCCCGCCCCTGCTTGCTCCGTTAAAATCGGTTCTTCGTTCATAGGTGTAAGGTTAAAGAGTTTCGAGGTCCAACGTCTGGTTAATTTTTATTTTTTCGACAAAGTCCGGGACGTGACTTACAAGAATCATCGCTCCTTCGTATTTATCCAGCGCCTGGGCGATGGTCGGGATGTGCCGAAAATTAATGTGATTCGTCGGCTCGTCTAATATCAAGAGCCCCGGACGCGCCAGCACCAGCTGCGCGAACGCGACGAGACCCTTTTGCCCCTCGGAAAGCACGCCAATTTTTCTTTTCAACACATCTTCGTCAAGAAGAAACCCGGCCGCCTTGGCGCGTAATTCATGGTCAGTTCCGTGTTGCTGCATTGCGTCGGCAAGCGCCGTATATACCGTTGCGTTGAAATCCAACGTTCCAAAATCCTGTCGGTAATATCCGATGCGCGTGCCGGGTAGTACGTGCTCACCCTTCGCGTGACCGCCGGCAAGTTTTTCCAGCAGCGTCGTTTTTCCGATGCCGTTCGGCCCGGTCAAAAGCAGCCGTTCACCTTTTTTTAATATCACGTGAACTTTTTTCTCAACCGGCTTATGATGTTTGATCACCGTGGCGGAAGTAAGCTCCAAAATATTACCCGTCAGATTTTCCTGGCAGGGGATGATGAAGTTGCGGATGGTTTTGTCTTCTCTGCGCACATCCACAAGATCTTCTTCCAGCTCCTCAATCTTTTCACGCATTTTCCTCGCGACATCGCGCATGTGGCCTCCCTTCTGCGCGAAGAACCCCGCCTGCTCCCTCCGATTCGCGATGTCCTTTTCCAACCGGACATTTTTCATGCGCTCGCGCTCAAGACGTTTTTCGATTTCCGTCACCACATCAAAATAGTTTCCGGCATATTGCTCAAGCGTGTGGGTAAAAATATCAAGATAGAGGACGCCTTGGGCAAATGCGTTCAAGAATGCGGCGTCGTGCGAAATAACAATGCATGTTTTTTTATAGTCAATAAGAAATTGAGTTAAGTGCGCGATCCCCGCTTTATCAAGATTGTTGGTCGGCTCATCAAGCAGTAACAAGTCCGGGTTCTGTATAAGCGCCGAGGCAAGCAACAACCGCGCCTGCTGCCCGCCGGAAAACGACTTCATAATCCGGTCATGCGGAGCCTTAAGGTTCACGATCGAAAGTACGTCGTCAATGCGCGGGTCAATATCATAGATTTTTCCCCGGCCGCCCGACACGCGCGCCAACGTCGCGGGGGAAAAACTTTGTTCAAAAAACTCTCTTACTGTAAGCTGCATCTGATCGCGGGGGATCACCTGGCGCGCGGTAGCGATAGTCAGTTTATTCGCGACGCTTAATGTTCCGGAATCGGGTTTTAAGCCGCCGGTAATCAGCTGAAAAATTGTGCTTTTGCCGGCACCGTTCTGACCCATTAATGTCGCCTTAAAACCATTGCGCAAAGAAAAATCCGCCTCATGTAATATGGGCTTATTCGGTCCGTACTCAAACGATACCTTATTAAATCGGATAATGACTTCGTCGCTGGGCATTCCCTGTGTTACAACTTCGATTAATGTTTATTATAATAGGCCAACCTGCTGTACGAACTGCTCTGTTGCAAGTTAAGACGCTCTATGCGGTGCTTCCGTGATCGAAGTTGTAACACGGGGCATTCCGAGATAGTACCACATTTCTATAAAAATAGATAGCGATACCACCGCGCATAGCCGCGCCGGGATGCAAAGCAAAAAATGTAGCTACCGACTCATGTCGCGCACAACCTGTTTCGTTTTCGGACCATACACGCCGCACGAGCTGTTGCCTGAGGTTGGAACGATACCGGTTTTCACTTGAAACTTGCACAAGGCCTTCTTTGTCAAACCTCCGAACGTGCTCGTTTCTTTCCCGGGTGAGCCCGCGCCGCTTGCGGCAATCTGGAATCCTTTAGCGTTCAGAAATTGCTGAAGATGTTTGATGGTCCCAAGCGGGGCGGTGACTGCGGCGGAAGCAGCGACCACCGGAGCGGCCGGTGCCGCGGGCACGCTTTGTCCGACTTGCGACTGTAGCTCCGCTAACTGTGCCAAAAGCGCGGCAAGCTGGACATCAGCGGACGCGGTCGGCGCGGGCGCCGAGGATGTTGTCGGAATAATAGGCAGTGCTTGCTGAGGCGCCGAAGACGGCGCGGGCGCAACCGCGGGAGCATCCGTCGGTTCGGTGATAAGGTTATACGCAAGCGTCACACTGCCGTTTTTCGCCAGCGCCCTGCCGTCCAGCCGCGCGACTGGTCCGATGGTAATGGACTGGTCCGCCATGATGATGCCACGGAAGATTGCGCCACTGCCGATAGTGGCTATCGTACCCACTTGCCAATAAATATTTTGAGCTTGCGCGCCGCCGGTCAAGGCGACGGTACGACCGCTCGTCATTTTGAACGCCCCGCCGATCTTAAATATCCAAACCGCGTTCGGGTCGCCCAAGCCATCAAGCGTCAATTCTCCGGAAGATAATTCAAGGTCGCCTGTTGCTACATAAAGCCCGGGAACAAGTTTCTGTCCGCCGATGTTTCCGGAAAGAGGAATTGCATCCGCAGCGCGTCCTGCCGCATCGGCATATGCAGTCGCGAGATCGCTTTGCGCCTGCGCGAGATTTTCCTTTACGCCCGACGTCACATCGTCCGCCGCGTAAACTTTTCCGGTTACCTCGTCCACCCCGAGCCCGACAATACTTGATCTGCCCGCGGGGCTAATCGCGACATTTCCGAGAATCGTAGAAATTCTGCTGTTGGTAATGCCGGACCCGGCGAGTACGACGTATTTTCCCGCCAACCCAAGGTTTACAGGCACCGGACTTGCCGCAAAGACCGCGGACGCGGCGAAGGTTGCATAAACAGTAATCACAAACACCGACAAATGATAATTTTTCATATATTTTTATTATAGCAAATTTGCTGCGGGATAGGGAATCGAACCCCAATTTTCTGCTCCAAAGGCAGACGTCCGACCATTAGACGATCCCGCAATGTCTATATTGTACACCGAACGATGGCATTTATCCAGCCCTCAATTTTTCTATTAAGCGACGAGCTTCTTTTTACTCTGATACGCAGCAAACCAAAGTAATCATTACCAACCCTTTTTCGGTTAGTGCGCAACTTGTTTTTCTTGTAATAGATCCTTGTAAATGATGATTGGTCGAACCCGGTCGCTGTTGCCCAATACTTTGTAACCGAGGGAATGGTGTTCGCTGCCGATTCATGGATATAAATTTCTAGTACGAGCTGGTCAGCGGGGACGCGACAGATGGCGGAGAGCCATCTTAGGAAAAGTTTAATCATACGCGGGTCAGAATTAGAGAACGCAATACGAGACCCTGGTTGATAATCCTTCTCTTTTGCACCCTCCGCCCAATACAGCGCAACGCCGATCAAAAAAAGCTCACGCTCCGAGATGTTGATAATATCCTTTGCGGCTTCGGCATGAATCCGACTTATGGTCGCAAGCCGATTGGCATGTCTTATCGCTGCTCCACGCCGCGCCGAAGCAAGCTTTTTATCCGTAAGACGCTGTTTTTGAGTTTTTGAAAGGCCTACATCGTGCAACCATACTCCAAGAGTAGATTTTGCAACGGGAACCTCGCGAAGTATTTCGGAATAAGAAAGTCCCTGACGTCTTAACGCCACCGCCCTTTGCTTAAAGAACGGTTTTTTGTGGATATCGGTCATAGGTATAGGATACCATAACCGATGTCCATGAAGCAATCACTCCTTTAAATTTTCAATCACCGCGACTTCAAGCGGAGCAATGACCAGTGGGCTGTAGCGCATTTCGCCATAGGCGCGAATAAGAGATTTCATCAGCGGCAAAACGCGGGTGACATCGGCAACGGCAGCATGAGATTTTACGCGCGCCAATTCCGCGGCGGTAAGTTCATGGGCGTACATGTCTTGAAGCGCGGGATCAAACTTCAATGCCAGAACGCGCCGAAAATAATTGACGAGTTCTTTGGTCAAGTCCGTCACGTTGTGCCCTCCTTCATACAGACGCGAAAGATATTCCAGCGTCTTCGAAAGATTTTTCTGAAGCAGCAATTCGGCAATATCACCGGTTACGCGCCCGCCGACTTTTCCGATGAGGCGCTCCACAGAGGCGATATCGGAAAGTGCGCCCGAAGTAAACACCTGGTCAAGCAGCGATTCGGCGTCGCGCAAACTTCCCTCGGATGCCGAAGCGATGAGCTCCAGCACTTCACCGCCGGTCTTCATTTTTTCCTCGCGGGCAATGCGGGAAAGTTTTTCCACAATCGTTGCCACCGAAAGTTTTCCGAAGTGAAACCGCTGGGTGCGGGAAGTGATGGTCGCGGGAACTTTGTCGTATTCGGTAGTCGCGAGAATCAGCATCGCGTGAGCAGGCGGCTCCTCCAGTGTTTTTAAAAGCGCGTTAAATGCCTCGCGTGTCAGCATGTGCATCTCATCAACAATAAAAACCTTGTACGGATACGAAGTAGGGGAAAGTTTGATGCCTTCACGCAAACTGCGGATCTCGTCAATACCGCGGTTGGAAGCGGCGTCAATTTCGATGACATCCAGCGCCGTTCCGGAATCAATGTCGGCGCATGGGGCGCACTTGTTGCACGGCTCGCCCACGGTCTTAAATTTCGCGTCCACCCTTCGCGTTTCACAGTTCGCGAGTTTTGCCACCAACCGCGCCGACGTGGTTTTGCCTGTTCCGCGCGGACCATAAAAAAGATACGCCTGAGCGAGCAAATCCCTCCGCGCCGCGTTTTGGATAACGGTACGGAGCTCATCCTGACCCACGAGATCCGCAAAAACTTTCGGACGATATTTACGATAAAGCGCAAGACGCATATCTTCAGTATACCGATGCGCCTAAAAAGCTCAATGCGCCAACGGTTGCGATATGCATAGCATTGCGCAATACGCGCGCTACGCGATAAAATAGAAGTATACAAATGAGATTCGCCCCTGCATGAAAAAGGTTGCTCTCTTGATGTTGCTCCTCACCGCCGCCGCTTCCGGAGTCGCGCTGTTTTTGCGCGAACGCGGCAACTATACGTTTGATCTTGACGTAAAAAAACTTCCGCTGGAAATCGCGAGCGTGGCGCCGCTTCATCCGAACGCCGACATCGGGCCGCAACAGCCGCTTGGAACACCCCCGGTTGTCATTAAAGCCGCGTACCTCACCAGCTGGGCCGCGGGCAGCGCGAAAAAAAGCGCGTACATGCTCCGATTGCTCAAGGACACGGAACTGAACGCCGTGGTCGTAGACCTTAAAGATTTCACCGGCACCGTAAGCTACATCACCAATGTTCCGGACGTAAAAAAATACAACGCCGAAGAGCGCCGCATTCCGCGAATCAACACGCTGATTAAAACACTGCACGACGAGGGAGTGTACGTCATCGGACGCATCGCGGTTTTTGAAGATCAAAAACTGCCGGTCGCTCGGCCGGAGCTTGCCTTACAGAGCAAAACAAAAGAGGGGGCGTGGAAAGATTATAAGGGACTGATGTGGCTCGATACCGCCTCGCGTGATGTGTGGGACTACAATATTGCCATCGCGAAGGACGCGCTCGCTCGTGGAATTGACGAAATAAATTTTGACTACATCCGTTTCGCGTCAGACGGAGATTTAAAGGACATCCGGTATCCGATTTGGAACGGTCAAACCCCAAAGAAAGAGGTTTTGCGCCAATTTTTTGCGTATCTCCGCGAGTCGCTTCCCGACGCGAAACTCTCCGCCGATTTGTTCGGCATGACAACAACGAATAAGGACGATTTGAATATCGGCCAATATTTGGAATACGCCTTGCCGTATTTTGACGCAGTGAGCCCAATGGTCTACCCATCGCATTACGGAAGCGGATTCATCGGCATCAAAAACCCGGCGTCCGCTCCATATGAAGTTGTGCGCTACTCCCTGGACGAAGCAGTAAAGCGCATGAAAGAATATCAGTCCGCGCGCGACGAGGCTCAGCGCAGGAACCTGACCGCGGAGGTGATCGGCGTCACAACCCCCGTTCCTCTGCCTATGCGCGCAAAGCTCCGTCCGTGGTTGCAGGACTTTAATCTCGGCGCGACCTATGACGCGGAAAAAGTACAGACGCAAATCCGGGCGACAGACGATACCGCGCGCGAATGCCTGAAGCAATCGGGAGTCACGGAAACCGGCGCGCCCATTTGCGACGGCCTCATCCACCGCGACGCAATTGACGGACGCTTTATCGGCGGTTGGATGCTTTGGAATTCGGGGAGTACCTACACCGAAGAAGCGTTGCAAATAGAATAACTGATTCTTATTCGCGATATTTGCGAATCCTAAACAAATGTTTGAAATTAAAAACGAACAGTTTCAGGGACCGCTCGCAAAACTCCTTGAGCTTATTGAAGCGCGTCAGCTTGAGGTTACCCGCATCGCGCTTGCCGACGTTACGGCGGACTTTTTGGACTACATAAAAACACTGGAGAACATCGGGGCCGACGTGCTCGCGGATTTTGTCGTGGTGGCTTCGCGGTTGGTGCTCATCAAGTCAAAAGTATTGCTTCCTTCGCTACCACTGACGGATGTTGAAGAACGCGATATTCACGACCTCGAATCGCGCCTCGCGTTGTACCGCGAATTTCGCGCGGCCGGAGCGGTGTTCGCGAAAAATTTTTCAGAAACTCCTCAATCCGCGAGCCGCCAATTCCTTTTCGGAACTCCTCCGATATTTTACCCGTCGCAAGAGCTCCGCGTTGACACCCTTCGCGCCGCGATCGGAAGAGTGTTCGCGGTGCTTGAAGAGTTTATCCCGAAGGATGAACGCGTCGTGAAGCGCGCGCTGGTTACGATTGAAGAAAAGATGAAGGAGCTTATCGCTCGCCTCGGAGAAATGGCGACGCAAAGTTTCCGCTCGCTATCCACGCAAAAATCAAAAAGCGAAGTCGTCGCCCTGTTTCTCGCGGTACTGCACCTTGTGCGCCACCACGGCATAAATGTTGAGCAACAAGATCAATTTGCTGATATTATTATTAGGAAGTAGTAATCGCGAATAATGCGTCTGCCCGCCTATGGAGGAAATGGAAACAAATAATGCAAATAATGATATAGCGAAGATTGAGGCGCTGCTGTTTGCGTACGGTGAACCCGTAACGCTAAAAAAACTTTCATTACTCACCGGCCTTAACGCGGAAACAGTCGCCGCGCATCTCACCGAGCTGGAATCGCGCTACAACGCCGACTCAGCGCGTGGAATCGCCCTGCTCCGCCGCGACAATGAAACGCAACTGGTCACGAAAACAAACCTGTCGGCGCTTATTGAAACACTGGTGAAATCCGAGGTGCAGGAAGCGCTGACGCCGGCCGCCGAGGAAACGCTGGCAATTATCGGCTATGGCGGACCTATCGGCCGCGCCGAAATTGACTATATCCGCGGAGTCAACTCCAGCTTTATTTTACGCAGCTTGTCGCTCCGTGGCCTCATCGACCGCGACGTTGACCCACACCGCGCAAACGCGTATCGCTACAGCGCGAGTTTCGCGTCATTAAAACACCTCGGCGTCGGAAACGCGCGCGAGCTTCCGGATTACGAAAAATATCGATCGCTGATTGAAAAATTTCGGAACGCCGGAGAAGCCGTCAAGGATACGGCGCACATTACGCCAATCATCAATGAATAAAACCATCGGATTCGCGGCGTTATTTCTCACGCTTATATTTTGGGGACACACAAAAAGCGCTTTACAAGAAAGCGTTGAATCGGCGCCGGAGCGCATCACCCTCGGAAGCGTTGTAAGCGTGACGAATCCGGACGCGAGCGTCGCGCCGTTCACAATGCCACAGATTTCCGACGCTGTCGTTGGACAGCCGGCGACACAGCCGGTATCCGGGCCGCCGCGCGAGACTTCCATCGACAGTGCCGTAGCCGCATTTGCCGGTACCGTTGTAAATCTTGAAAACCAAAGCGTGCTATGGGAGCGCCGCCCACTACAGCGGCATCCGCTGGCATCGCTCACCAAACTCATGACCGGCGTCGTGGCGCTTGAAAACATCGGTATGGAAAAAACGATTACGATCACGGACGAAGACGTGCGCGCGGAAGGGGATGCGGCGGGGCTTAAAGCCGGCGAAACATTCTCGGTGCGCGATCTCGTAGCCGCCATGATACTCTCCTCTTCAAACGACGCGGCGGACGCCTTGGCGCGCTTCTATGGAACAAGCCTCTTTGTGAACGCGATGCAGCAAAAGGCAAATGATATCGGAATGACCAATACGAGTTTTTTTGACCCAAGCGGCCTCTCGTCGCTGAACCAAAGCACCGCTGAAAACGTCGCGAGCCTCGTCCGCTACATCCGCGAATATTATCCGGAAATTTTCACATTGAGTAGAAGCAAAGAACAGACTATACTGGAACAAACTGCAAAAACGCCGCGCGTCATAAAAAGTATCAATGAGTTCGCGGGGGATCCGCAATTTCTGGGAGGAAAAACCGGCTATACGCCGGAAGCCCACGGCAACCTTGTTTCGCTGTTTAGCGCCGGTGAAAAAACACTCCTAATCATCGTACTGGGCACCGATGACCGGTTTGGAGAAACGCGCGCTCTGGGCAAATGGGCAAAGGAGCAATAATCTGACCTATGATAGAAACACCCGCAATTTTTGAAGCACTACGCGTACTCGCCGTGGCAACGCTTTCGTTTATGATTGCGTTCTTCATCGCGCCACTGGTCACCAAGGTCATTTGTCGCCTTGGATTTCGAAAACAAATCCGTAGCGCCGAAGAAGCTCCGGTATACGCGCGATTACACGAGAAAAAAGCGGGAACGCCGACAATGGGCGGCGTCATCATCTGGCTGACCGTTGTGATTGTCGCGGTCGGTTTCTACGCTCTGGACGGGTTATTTGACGGCATGTTCACGAAGTTGAATTTCATTGACCGAGCAGAAACGTATCTGCCGCTCGCGGCAATGCTTATCGCGGCATTGTTCGGGCTCGCGGACGATTTACTCGGCGTCCTGCGCGTGGGCCCATCCGGCGGTGGACTGAAGGTGCGCCACAAACTCATCATGTATTCGGTCGTCGCCCTCTTAGGCGCCTTATGGTTTTACTACCGTCTTGATTGGGACGTTCTGCAAATTCCTTTTTATGGCGCGGTGGCGGTAAATTGGTGGTATATCCCGATTTTTATGTTCATCATTATCGCAAGCGCGTTTTCCGCGAATGAAACCGATGGATTGGACGGTCTTGCGGGCGGCGTTATGCTTTTTGCGTTTCTTGCGCTCACCGCGGTCGCGTTCATACTCGGCAGATTTCATCTTGCGACATTCTCCGGCGCTATCGTGGGAGCACTGCTCGCGTTTTTATGGTTTAACATCTACCCCGCGCGCTTTTTTATGGGTGATACGGGCTCAATGTCACTGGGCATCACCATGGGCGTCATTGCGATGCTCACTAATACCGCCCTGTATCTTCCGTTATTCGCCCCGATCCTTGTTCTTGAATCACTTTCGGTCATCGTTCAGCTCGGGAGTAAGGCGCTCTTGAAGAAAAAAGTGTTTATTTCCACGCCGATCCACCACCACTTTGAGGCGATCGGTTGGCCGGAGACGCAAGTGACTATGCGCTTCTGGATTATTTCCGCCGTCGGCTGCGCGCTGGGGCTTGCGCTATTTTTTGTCAGCCGGCTTGCATTATAAGTTGCTAACAAAACATATGACATATGCGTGAACGTCCCGAGTCAGCAGAGAAAAATTTCGAAAGCCTCCGCCGGGAACTTTTTGGTCGTATTCAAGAAGAACTGAAGCACGAAGAGCCCGCTGATGAGGTTGATCTTTTTATTGATATCATTGCGCTGCTCAACGAGGATCCGGCAACCGTTTGGAGGCCGATGGAGGAACTGAAATTGGACACCGAGCAAGCGCGCCGCAGGAATTTCCACGCGGTACTGTGGTACAATTGCGACATTCAATTCAATTGGCTTAAGCAAAAAACAACAAACACACAAAAGGGGGGGAGGCGGAAGGTTGAGCGGTTCAGTGTGGACATTATCAAAGATAACGAAATCGTGATGGCGCTCAAACTCGAACGCAATGTAGACGGAGAGTTACGGCACTTCACGGAATCGTTTCATGGCGCGACAAGCGACTTTGACACAACCGAAGGAAAAATCATCGGCAAAGCCAAAACCCATCAAAAGCTTCAGGAAGAAATAGAGAAGATTCTCGAACAAGTAGAGAAATACTGGGATTAAGTCCGGCGCGTCAGTATTTGGGGAAAAGTAATGCTATAATACCTATATAGTGGGTGGAATTTATGCTGCTCATCCGCAATGCCAACATCATCGACGGGACAGGTAAGCCTTCATACAAAGGCGATATTTTTGTCGCGGGCGATAAAGTTTCCGCTATCGGCGCGTTTCCGAACAAAAAAGCCGACGTGGTGATTGATGCCTTGGGGCTCACCGTCACCCCAGGTTTTATTGACGTCAATAACGATTCAGACCATCATTTAGCGCTCTTAACGCACCCTTCGCAGGACGATTTCTTAAAACAGGGGATTACCACCATCATCGGCGGACATTGCGGCTCCTCACTCGCCCCGCTCCTCTACGGCTCGCTGGAATCCATCCGCAAGTGGGCAAATCCGGACCTCATAAACGTCAACTGGCATTGGGTGTCGGAATTTTTCCGCACCATTGAAAAACAGGGAATCGGAGTGAACTTTGGCACGCTTGTCGGACACTCCACTATCCGTCGTGCGATTATCGGCGAAGACCACCGCGACTTAACCGATAAAGAATTGAACGTTGCCGAACATGTTGTTGAACGCTCCTTAAAGGAAGGCGCGCTCGGCCTTTCAACAGGATTGGGCTATGCCCACGCGGTATTGACGCCATACGCGGAAATCCGCGCGCTCGTAAAAATAGTCGCTCGCTACAACGGGGTCTACAGCACGCATCTCCGGGACGAACAATCGGGCGTGGAGGCATCGGTTGCGGAAACAATACGGCTGGCAGAGGAAACAAAAGCGCGGACGCTCATCAGCCACCTGCGTCCGCTCATCGGCTTTGAACCGCAGGTTGCCCGCGCGGTAAAAACCATCCATGCGCTTCCCGACACCGTAGATCTTCATTTTGATCTGTATCCGTTCGGAACGAGTTATGTGCCCGTATACACTTTGCTTCCGGCATGGGCGAAACGCGGGAATCTTGAATCTATGCTCGGCACCGTAAATGCCGCAATGCACCGCGGCAAACTGCGGGAGGGGCTTGTTCCTGTGGCGCTGGAGCATATTGTTATCGCGAAATCACCCGGCAGCGATTACCTCGTCGGGAAAACACTCGGAGGTTTCGCGGCGTCCCGAGAAATGGACGTACGCGACGCGCTATTTGAACTCATGACGATGACACGCATGCGCGCTGTAGTGCTCATTGATAACATCAACAAGGGCATCGCGGAACGTATGGTGTTTGAACCGCGCGCCTTTGTCGCGACGAACAGTGCGAGCCTTCCACCGGGAAACAGCGCATTGGAGCCGGAGCGCGCGAAGGAAACCTTCACGAGATTCCTTGAGCTTGCGCGCATTATGCCTCCATCGCTTTTTGAGCGAGCCATCGAAAAAATCACCGCGATTCCGGCAAAAACATTCCGCCTTACCGGCCGCGGCATTATCAAACAGGGAAGTTACGCGGATCTCGTCTGCCTTGACGGCGCGAACGTTGCGCATACCATCCTGAACGGCCGACTGGCGGTAAAAGACGGCGCGGTAACCCCCGCGCTTCTTGGCCGCGTTCTCCGCCGCGGCTAGCATTTTTTCATCAATTAGAAATTAGGCATTAGAAATTTAAAATTGTGTACCCATGCCTCCCTCCGCCCTCACATATCGCGACGAACGCCGACCGGATTACATTGTTATTTTTTGCGCCGCGTTCCTTATCGCGTTCGGCGTCATCATGCTCTCCAGCGCTTCTTCGGATCTGGGAAAAACGCGCTTCGGCGACAGTTACTACTATGTCAAACACCAACTGCTGTTCGGGTTGACGCTCGGACTGGTCGGTTTTTTTGCCGCCGCCAAAACATACTATGGGCTATATCAGCGCGCCGCCCTACCGCTGTTCATTCTGTCCGTTATCGGCATTTTGCTGATTTTTACGCCACTGGGTTTCCGCGCAGGAGGCGCGGAGCGCTGGATAAACGTGGGTCCAATCACGGTGCAACCCGCGGAGATATTGAAATTAACTCTCGTTATTTATATTGCAGCATGGCTCGGCGGTGACGCTCGTCGCCCAAGGACGCTTTGGGGCGGTCTTGTGCCGTTCCTCGCGGTGTTGGGACTCCTTGGGACAATACTGCTCGCGCAGTCCACGACAAGCGCGTTTGTACTGCTCGCGGCAACCGCGAGCGTGATGTATTTCGCGAGCGGCGCGCGTGCCATATATCTGCTGCTCACCGCGGTCCTCGGCATCGGCACCATTGTCATCGTGAGTTATTTTTCTCCATACCGATGGAGCCGCATCATGGCATATGTGAATCCCGAGGCGAACCTAGAGGATGCGGGCTACCACGGAAATCAGGCGCGCATCGCGATCGGCTCCGGGGGATTATGGGGCGTTGGGTTGGGCGAGTCAACCACAAAAATGAAATACCTCCCTGAACCGATCGGCGACTCGGTATTCGCGGTCATCGCCGAGGAGCTCGGTTTTGTCGGAAGCGCGACCGTGGCGTTGCTCTTCGGCACACTAAGCATGCGGACACTGCTCCTTTCGCGCAGATTGCAGAATCGTTTCGGTCAACTCCTGCTCATCGGATTCGGCACCATCATCGGACTCCAGGCGTTTGTAAATATCGGCGCCATTTCAGGGCTTATACCGTTAACCGGAATGCCGCTGCCGTTCGTGAGTTACGGAGGGACCGGCATTGTGGTATTTTTAACGATGATCGGCGTCATCACGAATATCTCAACGTACACAAATTAACATAATTATTGCCTGAGTATATCGAAGGCATACATTTGATGAAAAAAATCCGAATACTCATAACCGGCGGGGGAAGCGGGGGACACATCTACCCTCTTATTGCCGTTATTGAGGAGCTAAAGAAACTCATCGAGGTAAGCGGCGCAACGCTCGACGCCCGCTATTTTGGGAATCCGGGACACTATAGTCTGGAATTGCAGGGCATCGGTGTACGCGTAACTCGCGTGGCAGGGAGCAAGCTTCGCCGCTATTTTTCCTTCATGAACATCGTTGATTTCTTCAAGTTTGCATGGAGCATACCGCAGGCGCTCTGGAAAGTGTTCTGGTTCATGCCGGACGTTGCGTTTTCCAAGGGCGGTCCCGGGGCGATTGCCATCGTCAACGCCTGCGCCTTTTACCGTGTCCCGATTGTTATCCACGACTCCGACGCCGTTCCGGGGCTGACGAGTCGCGTCACCGCGCGCGTGGCAAAAATTATTGAACTCGCGTTTCCGTCCGGCGCGGAATATGTGAGCGCGTACGCGGAAAGAGTGAAAGCGCCGGGGAATCCCGTCCGCTCCGCCATGCGACCGGAGGAAGCCCCGCAAAGCGGGGCGGCGCACGAAGCAAAACTGACGATGAAATTCGCTCCGGAGCTTCCACTACTCCTCGTCATCGGCGGATCGCAAGGAGCGGAAATCATCAATAACTTTATTCTGGAAAACCTACCCGCCATACTTTCGCGCTACCAAGTGCTTCACCAAGTGGGCGTGGATCTTTACGACGCGCACATCGCAACATACAACACGGTGACAAAACCACAACTGGAAGCGGAGCTCGCGCGGCGCTACCGAGTGGTGCCGTTTTTCGGAACAGACTTCCGTCAGGCGCTCACCGCGGCCGATCTTGTTATTTCGCGCGCCGGAGCCGGCGCTCTGTTTGAAATCGCCGCGTGGGGCAAACCGTCGCTCATCATCCCGTTGACGAACGCCGCATACGATCACCAGCGCGAAAACGCGTTTCAGTACCGCGAAGTCGGCGCGTGTCTTGTAATCGAAGAAGAAAATCTTATCGGCAACCTCGTGCTCGCCGAAATTGACGGATTATTCGCAAATCCCGAGCGATTGAAAAAAATGGCGATAAATGCTACAAAGTTCTATAAGCCCGACGCCGCAACAAACATCGCGAAAGACATATTAAGTCTTCTGTAATTTATTAGTCTTATCAGTCCTATTGGTCCTGTACGTCTTATGAGCCCTATCAGAGTCCGTATCGCCCCATCCCCAACGGGAAACCTCCACGTTGGCACCGCGCACACCGCGCTGTTTAATTGGCTTTTTAGCCGCCACGGCGGCGGCAAATTTATTTTACGGATTGAGGATACCGACCGTGATCGGTCAAAACCCGAATTTGAGACTAATATAATAGAAGGACTGCGCTGGCTTGGGATTACTTGGGATGAGGGACCGGATATCGGAGGGGGCTATGGTCCATATCGCCAAACCGAGCGGTTGGACATATACGAAAAATATCTCAACATCTTATTGGAAAAAGATCTCGCGTATTATTGCGCGTGCACAAGCGAGGAGCTCGAGCTGGAGCGTTCCGCGATGTTGAAGCGTGGGGTTGCCCCAAAGTATAACGGCAAATGCCGCTCAAAAAACATAAAAACAGGCCCCGGCGTCATCCGCTTCAAAATCCCAGAACAGAAAATCACGTTCACCGACATCGTCCGCGGCGAACTTGCGTTTGACGGCGCGCTCATCGGCGATACCGTCATCGCGAAAAGCCTCCGTGAACCGCTGTATAATTTCGCCGTCGTCGTTGACGATGAACTGATGCGCATTTCTCACGTCATAAGAGGGGAAGAGCACATCGCCAACACCCCCCGCCAGCTCTTTATCCAGGAAGCTTTCGGTTTTGCCCGTCCGACGTACGCGCATTTGCCGTTGCTTTTAGACAAACAGCGCGCAAAACTCTCCAAACGCGCGGGCGCGACCGCCATAGATGACTACCGCAAAGAAGGGTATCTCCCCGGAACAATGCTCAACTTTTTAGCGCTGATGGGTTGGCATCCGAAAGACGACCGCGAAATCCTGAATATGGACGAAATCTCTTCCGCGTTCACGCTGGAGCGCGTACAAAAAGCCGGCGCCATTTTTGATGTTGAAAAATTACAGTGGTTAAACACGCAATACATCCGGCAGATGCCCGACGGGGAACTAGTGGGTCTGTTGGCCGCGCTCTATCCCGAATACGAAGAATTCCGGAAACGTTTTGCGCCGGAGGCGCAGAACGCCCTTACCGCGCTCGTCAAGGACCGTATGGGGACGCTCAAAGAATTTTTCACGCACGCGAAGCTGTTTCTCACTGCCGACGAGTATGAACCGGCGCTTCTTGTCTGGAAAAAATCAACTGGCGTTGTTGCGCGGGAGAATCTGACGCTGCTCCGAGAAGCAGTCGCGAAGATTGACGGCGCGGAATTCCAAAAATCCCTGCTGGAATCAGTCATCGCGCCACTTGCCGCGAAGCACGGCAAAGGGGAAACGTTTTGGCCGCTCCGGGCGGCGCTCTCCGGCCGCGAAGCATCTCCCGGACCGTTGGAAATAATGTCGGTCATTGGTAAAAACGAATCACTCCGGCGCATTGACGCGGCAATTGAGAAACTATGAAAATTGTAACGCTTCGACGAATAAAAATCTTATTGCCTGAGCTTGTCGAAGGCCTACCTTTAATACTTATCGGACTTATCGGGCTGATAAGTCCGATTGCTGTTTTCGCCGCGACTCCGGCGGAACTTCAAATCGCCATCGAAGAAAAAAATAAGGCGCTGCAGGCCATATCGCTAGAAATCCAGTCAAAGCGGCAGGATCTTATCGAAACAGAAGAGCAAAGCAAGAGCTTGAGCCAGGAGCTGAACCGCATCACCGCCTCACTGAACAGAGTAAACCTGGGCATCCGATCAAGCGAACTCACCGTTGACAAGTTAGAGCTTGAAATCGGGGCGTTACAGAACGGCATCACGGACACCACCGCCGCGCGCGACAAAAAACAGACGGCGGTGCGGGACATTTTTCGCGCCATACAACAAAAAGACGGGGAGAGCGCCTTGCTCTCGTTCCTTAAAAACCAGACACTTGCGGCGAGCTTGCTAGAGATCCAGACATTGCATTCATTAAACATTGGACTCGGAAGCGAGGCCACGGCACTTGCGGCGCTACAGTCGGATTTAGAGAGTAAGCTTGCGGCGCAAAACGACAAAAAACGTTCGGCGGAGGAGGAGCGGCAATCGCTCAAGGCAAAAAAGGCGAGCGCTGAAGAACAGAAAGGCGAGCGACAAACACTCCTCAAGGAGACAAAGAATCAGGAACGTCTGTATCAGCAGACCATCACCGCGCTGGAAGAGCGCCAACAGGTCATCTCCGACGACATTGAGTCTATTGAAACATTGCTACGCCAAAAAATTGACCCATCTCTTTTGCCGACAAGTCGTCACGGCGTACTTGAACTTCCGGTCAAAGGAGGGCGCTTCAGCCAAAACTTCGGCGCTACGGCGTTTGCGCGGCAAGGAGGCTACCGCGGCAAGTTTCACAACGGCCTGGACATCGCGGCACCCATCGGCACGCCAATTTACGCGGCGGAAGATGGGACTGTCGCCGAAACCGGAAACCAGGATAAGTTTTGCCCGAAAGGCGCCTATGGCCGCTATATTGTCATCAACCACACCAACAATCTGACAACGCTTTATGGACATCTTTCGTTAATTGACCCGAGTATCGTGAAGGGTAAATCGGTAAAAAGAGGGGATGTTATCGGTTACGTCGGTAAAACCGGTTACGCCACCGGACCTCATTTGCACCTCACCGTCTATGCCAGCGCGACGTTTTATATGGGTAAAAGCCGTTCCTGCGGCCCAATGCCATACGGCGGATACCTGAACCCCGCGGACTACTTATAAACAGTGCCATTGTTGACAATGGCATGCGATGCGCTAGCATAAGAATATGGTAAAAGCATTATCCAAAAATGACGTGAGGGATGTTGTTCAAAAAGTTCTAGAACCATTTGCCGCCGCAGTCCAGACCGATTTCAAAAAAGTCAATGAACGGCTGGACAACATTGAAGTTGAGGTCCACGCAACGAAAATCGGCCTGCAAGAAGTAAAAGCTGAGGTGCGAGAGATGAAAGAAAATGCGAGCGAGTTGTTCACAAAACTTGATAAGTTCATTACGCTTTACGAAACGCAAAGGCAAGAATTCGCGATATTAAGCACTCATTTGCGTCGCCTTGAAGAACGAATAGATAAGCTGGAAACTCGGCGCATCCAGCAATAGGGAATAAGGGGTTTTTTGCGTCTTTTGCAGGATATTACCTGTCGCACAATAATCATTTTGCGACAGAATAGTTATTCCTCCTTTTCTAAAGGAGGTG
>JAUSGH010000005.1 GCA_030649055.1 bacterium
CGGCGACTCCCCCGTGCCCGTCGGCTCGTACGATTTCACCTTCGGAAGCTTCACTGGTAAATCTTTTTCGGGAACCGCAACCGTACCGCAATCCAAACAATGGATAACGGGAATGGGCTCGCCCCAATACCGTTGGCGCGAAAAAATCCAATCGCGGAGTTTGTAGTTGATTGTTTTTTTGCCACCCACCTTCGCAACAACCTCATCCTTCGGAATAAGCGGACGGTCAATAATCGGAAGTTTAAACTTTTCCGCGAACGCGCGATCGCGTTCGTCGTGTTGCGGCACCGCCATAATGGCGCCCGTTCCATAGCCGCCCAACACATAATCCGCGACCCAAACAGGCAGCTCCTCGTTGTTCAGCGGATTGACGACTTTCACGCCCTTCAATTCAACGCCGGTTTTTTCTTTGTTCTCCTGCCGCTCGCGGTCACTGCGGTTTGTGGCGGCTGCGATGTATTTTTTAACCTCCTCCAAATTCTTAATTCCGGATTCCAGATTCTTGAGTGCCGGATGTTCCGGCGCCAACACAAGATATGTTGCTCCCGCAAGCGTATCTGGGCGAGTAGTGAAAACCTCAATGTATTCCTTCGACGAGCTCAGGAAATAATTTTCTTTATTCTCCGAGCGAAGTCGAGGAGATTCCTTAATTGGAAATTGGGAATTAGAAATTGGGAATTTTATTAGCGCCCCTTCCGACCGCCCGATCCAATTCCGCTGAAGCTCTTTCACTTTTTCCGGCCAGTCCAGCGCGTCTAAATCCTTCAAAAGCCGATCCGCGTATGCGGTGATTTTCAACACCCACTGCTTCAAATTTTTGCGTTCAACAGCGGCGCCGCACCGCTCGCAACAGCCGTCAGCCACTTCTTCGTTTGCCAACACTGTCAAATCTTTTGGACACCAATTCACCGGAATATTTGCCTCATACGCCAATCCTTTCTTAAACATCTGCAAAAAAATCCACTGCGTCCATTTATAGTAGTTCGGATCGGTGGTGTTCACCTCGCGGCTCCAATCATAGCTAAAGCCCGGCGCTTGAAGCTGGCGCTTAAAATTTTTGATATTTTTTTTGACGGCAACCTCAGGATGGATTTTGTGCTTCAACGCGTAATTTTCCGCGGGCAATCCGAACGCGTCCCAGCCCATGGGGTGCAGCACATTAAATCCGCGCATGCGGTAGTAGCGGCTTAAAATGTCCGAGCCGACATAGCCCAGCAAATGCCCCACGTGCAACCCCTCGCCTGAAGGATACGGGAACATGTCTAGGACATACTTCTTCTGTTTCGCTGATGTATCGGCGGCGCGCCACAATTTATAGCTTCCCTTTGCCCACACCGCCTGCCACTTTTTTTCTATTTTCCGATGGTTATATGCCATGAGATAGAGTATGCACGATTATTGAAATTTTTTCAAAAATGAGAAGTGCCGCGAGGTTCTCTCCTCGCGGCACTCTGCTTACGCTCTCACCACTTTGCGTTGCGGCATAGCAAAGACGGCGAACGACGTTCCTCTTCGGATGTACCAAGTGATCCACTTCAGATCCTGCAGAAGCTCGATGAACGCCTTCGGACTGAGCAGTTCCGTCGGGATATCAGCAAAGTAGCGGAGAAGGATCTTTCTGATTTCACGTCGCAGTTCCAGTTCGGTGAAGACGCGCCGATTGAGCTTCTGGCACGCCTTCTGAATGGGAAACATATGTTTCTCCTTGTAACAAAACGCTACGTTTAGGATACATGAATGCCGAAGATGGTCAAGCGTCCCAATTGAGATAATTTTCAAAAGCTAAGGGGCCGAGATTATTCATCATCGGCCCCGAAGTTCGCGGAGTATCGCGCCAGTCAACGCGTTGATGGTTGTTTCGCCCTCAGTTATGTCGAGCCGGCGCGCGACGTCTTCCTCAAACCGATCCTCCAAGTTCCTACCGTCCTCGCCGGCAATGCTTTTCACCTCATGCGGCGGCAACTGACGATCCAGAAGATTCATGAGCCCCCACATAATCGTCGACGCCGGCGCGCGAGATTTCTGCCGATCGCACACGAGAACAATCGCGCAACTCTCGCGATACGCAACGAGCGTTGGCAATTCGGTGAACTCGCAGATCTTCATCGCGAACATCCAACCGCCCGACGCCGCAACGCGAAACTTCTCCCCGACACTCGTCCAGTACAGCTGACTCACGCGCGTGAGCCGGAGCAGCGCGCCGATGATCTCCGTCTGCATACTCGGATCAATTTCGTACCAATGCATTTTCCACATCGCTTACTCCTTTCCGCACATACACTACGCTCATCGTACGCGCAATCGGCACAAAAAGGAAAGAGACCGGCCACCCTAAGGCAACCGGTCTCTCGCATTCTCTCTTGTGCCGCATCAGCCCTTGATCGCGGGCATCTGCGGCGGGCCGATGAGCGGCCACATATGGAGATCCTCCTTGTCGAACGTCGTTGTTCCCACGCCACCCATCACCGTACCCGGAGCCATGAGGAACGCGTGCGCGACGAAG